>JAVBMQ010000183.1:0-18183 GCA_031552335.1 Bacteroidales bacterium
CTCCATCCAAATCTGCTATTGCAATTCCACCTAAGGTATTTTGACCAAAGTCAGTCTCTTGCTTGTTCCCTAAAGCATCGAATATTTGTATCCCTTTATTGGGTGACCAGCCACATGATTGTAAAAGTACGTTTTTAGAGCCGTCTTTATTATTGCTCAAATTACCAATAACAGGCCCACGAAGATAGGTATAAGCATCAATACCGGTTTTCTCCCAAATAACATCCGGTTTCTTATCAAGATCATTATCCGTGAAAGAGAGGCATGTAATCCAGTTGGGAGATGGAGATTCTCCTCTTGTTGCTGCAACCAATTGATATTCTCCGATACCATACAAATCTCCTATAGCCGGAGTTCCGCGCACCATGGCATTATAATGGACAAAACCATTGTTGGTTGTGACATTCCAATCGGTATCATATAAAACATTGC
Source organism: Bacteroidales bacterium (assembly GCA_031552335.1). Lineage (GTDB taxonomy): Bacteria > Bacteroidota > Bacteroidia > Bacteroidales > Azobacteroidaceae > JAISFI01. Next base: position 433 of record JAVBMQ010000183.1, read on the forward strand.
CTTCATGATTTAGTGCAGCTACAATACCTTCGTTAGAATTGTCATTTGTTTGAAAAACAGTAAAAATCTCTTTCTTTCCATCGAAATCTACATCAATAGCATTGACCGAACCCATTGATTTTGAATATTGGCTTTCCATCTCAACCGGAAACCTTTCTTTAACTCCGTATGATGTACATGCCAAAACCGGATCGGATAATTCACTTTCAATACCATCATCGGAAATAGCGGAAACTTTGTAGTAGTATCTTGTCAATGTGCTAAGTCCATAATCTCTGAAATATCTCGATGTTACAGGGAAATTATTCATTTTAGTATAAGTTCCTGTAGGATTTCCATTAACATCTGTTTTGCAACGATAAATATTGTAAGCAGGGTTTTGTACTGAAACATTCCAAGATAATTCTATTTCGTTCGCACTGCTCGTTGTTTCTATGGAATCACTAAGAATCTTATCAGGTCTGTTTGCCAGATTGAAATAAAATGTCCATTCCCTGCCATATTTGTTTTTTACAAGAAGTTTGAACTTCAATGGAAGGCTAGAATTAGTGTACATATTTGACACCGTAAAATAAAATGCAGAAGAAGGTGTTTGTGTTTGATTGTTAAATATATTAGGATATATTCTTGTAGATGATAAACAAGAAGTGATATAAGGACAATTATCTGCAGTTAATACAGCAGTTAATCCTGTTGCAACACCTTTTCCTATATTTGTCAAATCAATATTCATATAAACAGTTTCTCCTGCTTCTATAGTTTTATTTCCATTACTTGTTGCAGTGATTATTTTGTTTCCTTGTTCTATTTTTGGGGCATATATGTCAAGATCAAGGTAATCCGTATAAGCTCTTCCGGCATTATCGGTAATTTGCAATGCTAGCCGGGCAGGGTTCATATTGCGTCTCAATTGTTCTTCTGCATCCTTGTTTACTGTAATTACAAATTTGGCTGTTGAATTTTGGGTCCCATTATATGCAATATTTCCAAATGAAATTTGTGTACTGTCTGCCACAATATCTGTAGAGTTAGATATTAATTGGGCTTTTACCGAATTTGCTGTAATTTGACCTGTATTTTTCAATTGAATTGTTAATTCGACTTTTTCTCCGGCATCAATAACCCCATTGGAATTTCCTATAACATTCCCGGATGAATAATCATTCATGGTATAGCTTGAAATGTAAAGATTCGGAGCTGAAGTTTTTGCTTTTACCGGAATCCTTTTTTCGTAGGGTGTGAAATTGTGTGCGGTAACAGTCAAATCTAAGGTATCAACTGTATGGGTAGAAAAAGTAAATGTTGAAGTACCATTCTGAGTTACAATTTTTCTGTCATAAACCTCTTCTCCTTTTCGGATACAGATCATAGCTTCTTCTCCGGTAGGGAGATTATTGATAGTGACATTTAGGGTATTTGAGCCTGTATATAGGACTATAGGGGGAGGAGATATGGTTAGTGTTTTGGGGGTTGCAGTCCAGATTTGCATTTCGGGGTCTCCGAGGAGGGTGAGGCGGCGGCGTTGGGAATTAGTACCTGGCCATGAGTCATCATTTGGAGCCTTTTGAAATGCATAACCTAAATCATAGCGTTTCGAAGAGTTTTGATTGAATATTGAATTCATTAGATATTTAAATTGACGGTATTCTCCCGAATAACCAACATCAGCATTTCCAATAAATGCAACTCCTCCATTATTAGGATTTTTTAGATACCTTTCTGCGATACAATCTTGTGTAAAAGTAGCAGGTTTGCAACCTCCAGACATCATTATTTGAAAGTGATTTCCGTTCGATAAATTATCGAAATCATAATTACTAATGCTATTTCCTTTGTTTAGACTGGATGCCCCCATAGTTCTCTCCGCAGAATGATCCATATGATAAATAAAATGGAAATATCCCAATCCTGAATGAGATCCATTATTTAAAGCTGATAAGAAATTGTTTTTGTTAAGCTCCTCATTCCCTAATACACAAGGTTCTTCATAATCATAATCATAGATACTATTTCCCGAACAACCTACATCATCAAATAAATAATAAGGCTTTATGTTTTGATAATTAACAGTAATATTATTCATCAGACTTTTTAAAGAATATTTAGCTATGTCGTAGTAAACGCCTAAACTATTTTTTCCTATAAATGCATCAGCTATAAGAAAATTGTTATAATAACTCACATTTGAAACATTAGATTTTTTTTCATAACTCAAGACTTTATTTACAAAAACTTTGGCCTCCTGAATATTTTCTACAGGAGCTCTACCTAAATAAAATGCGTAACCATAATCAATGACATCTCCAGATTCGCCAAATACGTTATTTTTGTTAGCATTCCAAGTGCCATTTACAGTTGCATAATATAAGTCAGAAGGTTTCATTATACCTTTTTGTCCAACAACAATCCTTGCTGGTATAATATTTGTATCCCCTCCTAATAGAATGAATAAACTACTTCCCCAAATAGAATTTACTTTTATTAAATAATTTCTAATTTTTTCTTGCATATCACATCCGGAAAAGCTTTCATCTATTTCTTCTACGGTTTTAATTATTGTAAATATTCCTTTTTTTGTTTTCCAGTCTGCCAGTTCCTGAAAAGTAGATTTCAATGCATTATTGGTTATAATAATATATTCAGGTGCTAATTGGCTTAAGGTTGAGGTTACTTGTCCAGTGAGCATAATAGGAGAATCTGTTATAAACAATGTTTCCTTGTCAAGTTCTTGTGTTATTTCTTCTGTTTTTGACGTAAATGCAAGAACATCTTCTTTGTTTTTGACAATAGATTGAATATGATGTTTTCTGAGTTCTTGTATTCTCTCCGATGATTTGGAACTTTTGGTACTGATACTTTTTTGCATTTTTATGTCATACTCTATTTCAAAATTTATGTTACATAGATAAATTTCCCCTTTTTGAGGAATGTACTCAATGGGAAATATTCTCACAGTAATAATGCGATAGCCATGTTCATACTGATCAGAGATAATTTCACTATATTTACCTGGATATGGAAGAGTTGAATTATAAATAGATTTATCCGGACTTATAAATTCTTGGAGATAATCTTCTGAAGTTACAGATATTGGCGGTTGTGTAGGATATACCATAAATGTCCCATCTATTCTTTGTTTTTTGATATTATTAATTTTGATTCCTTTTATAGATGCTTCTTCCGGAACTACAAAGGACTCAACATAAGTAGGTAACTCAGGCTCTCCAACAACAACTCCTGAAATAGAAGAATTTTCTAAATATATTTTACTAAATTCTCCAATGTTTTCTATCCTTAAATTTGCAGGATCTATTTTTACACTTCCTCCAATTTGTCCATAGATTGAAACAAAAGAGTAAAGCCCAATCAGTATTTGTATTATTAATTTTTTCATGAAATAAAGAATTATTGCAAACTGATTTTGCCAGTTTTTACTATGTTTCTATTACTAATACTAAAAAAGAACATACCAATATATCTTTTCTCAAAATTAATTTCTGTGTACTCCGAATTAATTACTTGAGAATAAACAATCTGCCCTTTTGTATCAAATAAATTGAATTTAAGGGGTAACATTAATTGGTTTGCTTGTATTTGACAAATATTTCCGTCGTCCATAGTAACACTAAGTCCTTCAATTTGAACTTCCTTTGTTGTATTTGAGAAATTGGTTATACAAAAGCATTTATTACATAAATCATTGTTAAGGTATTTTATTTCTCCATTGTGTTTGAAACATGCTAATTTTAATGAATAATTATTCCCATCTGTAGGAAGATTTAAGCGACTTCCTAGTAAGCTTGTTGTATTTCCTACTCCTTCTATCCAGTATTCTGGAGTTTGACTACCACCCACAATGTATATTCTTCCATTAGGAGTTTCTTCTATTCCTCTTACTATGCTAATCCATTTTTTCTTTGAACAACCAATATTATAATGTTTTTCGCCAGCAGCTGTAACAATAGAATACTGATCATTATGCACTATTGTGTCACCTATATTTTTTGAAAAATCATATAATAAAAACTCCTCATCAAAAGATTCATCTTCATTTACTATTCCAAGTCTGAACCATACCTTTTTGTCTTCTTGTCTGAATCCTCCAAGGTAAATATCCTCAGAATCAATATTTAATGTAGAATCATTCAATAAATATAATTTTTGATAAGTAGTATCATTAATAATAGTATCTCCGGAAAGCCCATAGATCCATTCATTCAGAAGACTTGAGTTAACAAAGTGTTGTACATTCCAAATCGCATCTGATGTTGGAAAAATCTCCTGAGCTTTGTTTAATCTTGTTCCTAAAATACAGCAAACAATTATTATAAATATTCTTGTTTTCATTGATTTTTATTTTAATTTAATTTTTCCTGATTTTATAATTTTGTTATCCTTTAGTATTTGAAATACTGAAATTTTCACTGATTCATCCTTGATTTTTATCTTATTATTATCGGAAAAAATATTTTTTTCGTCTATCAATTGACCTTTTAGATTGAATATCTCTATTTTGCAAGGGAAAATGGACGGTTCGCCTAAAACCTGAATCCAATCATTTTTACAGATGACTGATATATTCATATGGTCCATGTTGTTTTTTTCAATATTCGCACCCGACCAATAAAAGCATTTATTACATTTTTCATTTAAAAATTCAACTTTATTATTATGTTTAAAACAAGCTAGTTCATATGAAGTACCTCCACTCATTGGAGCTTGATATAAAAACCAAAAAAGCCCTCGTGAGACACTTCCAACACCTTCTTTCCAATAATCACCATTTATAAAAGATCCACCTTCCTCAGCGATTAAATCGTCATTGTCAATTAAAATCTGAATAACTTCATACCTTACAATACCATTATTGATTGTAGTATCTGTCACAATACTTATTAGCTGCCTTCCATCATAATCCATATATTCAAAATATGGCTCTTGTCTTACTCCATGTAATATATAAGGCCCATGCCAAATAGTATCCCCTATGTTTTTGGAAAAATCATATAATAGCATTTCTCCTTGATTATTAGGAGAATCGTCGTATATGTCAGGCCTGAACCAAACCTTTTTATCTTCTTGCCGGAATCCACCAATGAATAGATCTCCGGAATCAATATTCAAAGTGGTATCATTCAGTAAATATAGTTTTTGGTATAGCGTATCATTGATAGTTACATTTCCGGATAAGCCGTAAAAACATTCACGTCCATCGATTCTAATATTCCAAATCGCATCTGATGTTGGAAAAATCTCCTGAGCTTTGTTTGATCTTGTTCCTAAAATACAGCAAACAATTATTATAAATATTTTCGTTTTCATTGTTATCATTTTTTTGATTATATGCAGTTTTATTTCTTAATTATTTTTGATGATTCTATCAAAGAATCATCAATTTCAACAACTAAAAAGTAGATTCCTGGAGTGAATTGTGACATTTTAATTTCACAACTATTATCCATAGTTTTTTGCTTGAATAGATTCTTTCCCAGATTATTTACAAGTGTAATTGTTTTTTCATTATCAGCATATTCAACGGGAATTAGTACATTCAAATTTGAATTAACAGGGTTAGGAGAGACTTCTAGTTTCGAAATAATATCATTCTTTTTTTCATTCATATCTAAACGTTCGCAACAATTCTCTTTACATAATTCATCATCCCTATACATAATTTCATTGTTCTGCTTATAACACACCAGCTTTTGAACAGTATAATTTGTTAGAGATTCTATAGTTGGGAATAGAAAACCTCCGAGACTTCCGATACCCTCAATCCAGGTATCGTTTGTTAGAAAAAATCTTTTTCGTTTTTCTCCATTTTTTAATTGAATGGTATCAATTTTGATAATTTCAGGAGATTGAAATAATGGGCCTTCAGGACAATTTGAAAAGACTCTTTCTCCTTCCTTCAGTGTAAAATCATACATTAGAATTTCGTCTACATTCTCGTAACTTTGGAGGTGTTTTAACTTTGCATACACTTTATTACTTTCTTCTCTGATTGCACCTATATATGTTCCACTTTTATCCAAGAGTTTTAGGTATATTCTATTCTCAATCACAGTATCTCCATTCAGGGAAATCTGCGTGGTATAATTTATAGTTTGATCTGTTGTACTTATGTTATAGACACTCCATAAACCAGAGCCAGTAAAATATGTTTGAGAGTATAAATTACTTACTCCAATCAAAATGTAGAAAAAAGATATAAATAAATTTTTCATAATTACATTTTTTAATATAAAACAATCTTTCCAGTTTTTTGTGTTTCGTTATTTTGTAAGATCTTATAAAAATAAAACCCTTTCATATCACTACTTACAGGAATATAAAAAGGATCTGATTTAATGAATATATTCAATATCGTGCATCCTTTTACATCAATCAGTTCAAAAGAAGATGGATGGTTATTCGTTTCTATTTTTATCGAATGATCTTCCGGATAATAATTAATCAGAGCTTTACTGTTTTTATTATTTTTCAAGCCCATCCCATCCCAACAAAAGCAGGAACTACACATTGGATATTTTAAGAATTTCACTTCATTACCGTGTTTAAAACAGGATAAATATGTATTAGGTGTTCCTGAAAGAGAAGGTTCATAAAAAAACCAAAAAAGCCCCCTGTAAATACTACCAATACCTTCCATCCATTCATCAGCATCCCAAAAGCCCCCAATGTTTCTGAATTCTCCTCCTGAATAAGTCCGTCTTTCTATCTTAAATTTCCTATTACCTTCATTACCTTGAATGTCTGTAATAATACTTACTTCTTTTCTTGTTGTTGATGGAAATGTATTGAAATAAGGAACAGGTATTTTATCTCCAAGAGTAAAATTTCCATGCCAAATAGTATCGCCTACATTCTTAGAAAAATCATACAATAATATTTCAAGATAGTTTTCTATCGGATTACCATGTATATCTGTGTTTGTAAAATAAGCAGGTCTGAAATATACTTTCTTATCCCCTTGGCGGATGCCACCCACATATTCATCGTTATTATCAATAATCAATGTTGTATCATTCAGAAAATATAGTTTCTGGTAAAGAGTATCATTAATTATTGTATCTCCGGATAAACCATACATACGTTCTTTTCCTCCTTCATTGATATTCCAAATTGCATCTGATATTGGAAAAATCTCCTGAGCTTTGTTTAATTTTGTTCCTAAAATACAGCAAATAATTATTATAAATACTTTTGTTTTCATTGATTTTTATTTTAATTTGATTTTTCCTGTCTTTAGTACATAATTTCCACAATTGATTCTATAGAGGAAGGTATCTTTTTGTTTTTTATTAAATGAAATTGAGCAAGGGCTAGATTCAATCTTCTGATTAATAATTATTCGACCTTGAGTATCAATCAATTCAAAATAAACGGGAAGCCGAAGATTAGTTGTTTTTATTTTTATACAGTGATCAATTGAAGAATAATAAACATGAATTTCTTCAGTTTTTTTTTGTTGTATATTCATACCATTTGTACAAAAACATTTATTACAATTGTTGTTTTCCAAATATTGGATTTCTCCATTTTGTTTAAAACAAGCAAGTTTAAAGCTATACGTATTATAGTCAAGGGGTATTGCATAATTGTTTCCAAATACTCCGAATTTACTTCCGATACCTTCGATCCACTCATCTGTGTTTTCTCCTTCCACTACATATATACGGTAGTTTGCAGTTTCTTTTATTTCTTTTACAATACATTTTTCTTCCTTACCAGCGATAAAATTTTCAGGATCAAAAGGAGAAGGAAAATAAATAAAACGTGTTATGGTATCACCTACTTGTTTTGAAAAATCATATAACAAAGATTCATTTATCTTATCAAAATCTGTATCTTCAAAAGTAAAAGGTCTAAACCAAACTTTTTTATTTTCTAACCTAAAACCTCCAATTAAAATGTCTTTTGAGTCAATAACTAAAGTAGTGTCATTTAATAAATATAATTTATGATAAATTTCATTATTGAAAATTGTATCTCCAGAAAGTCCATAAATCCATTCATTTTGAATACTAGAATTAACAAAGCGTTGTATATTCCAAATTGCATCTGATGTTGGAAAAATCTCCTGAGCTTTGTTTAATTTTGTTCCTAAAATACAGCAAATAATTATTATAAATATTTTTGTTTTCATTAGTTTCAATTTTTATTTCATTAATATCATATTCTTTGTATCTATTCTCCCAATTAGTATTTGTATTATTAACTTTTTCATGAAATAACAAATTATTGCAAACTCATTTTGCCAGTTTTTACTATGTTCTTATTACTAATACTAAAAAAGAATATACCAATATATCTTTTCTCAAAATTAATTACTGTGTACTCAGAATTAATTACTTGAGAATAAACAATCTGCCCTTTTGTATCAAATAAATTGAATTTAAGAGGCCTATACATATTCCGGGACATGCATAGGCCTATTTTTATAGTTTACAATTTTTATTTTGTCACCTCATAACTTGCTCCCAATTTACATTCAAATCCAGCATCAAATATTACATTTTGAGTAGCTTTAAAGATTACACTTGCATTATTATTTACTACCACATTACCTTGAGGTTTTTCAGTAGTTACAGTCCTTCCTACATAAATATTACGCCCACTTATATAACTATCGTTTGCTATTGTTACATTTTGGATATAAACATCCTCGGGATAAATATAAGGTATATAATTATGTTTAGTTATAGTAACATAACAAGGGACTGTTACTCCAGTAAATGTAGTATCAGAGGAAACAATGTTAGCCACATTAAAATAAGTGGCACCATAATCCATACTTGTAACAGCAATTGTACAACCAGATACCCCACCTGTATTAACAGTAATACTCGTTCCTGATTGAGAAACTGAAACATTGACAAATTTAGAGGGAATATCAGTCCACATTTCCATTTCCGGACATCCTATAAGATTGTGAGAAAATCGTATATATCTATCTTGGGTAAACCGTTGTTTGGAAATCGCTTCTGCCTCTCCGACATGATAAGAAGTTCCATCTGTAATTACTTTCACAAATTGCTCAAATAAACGAAATGAAGTAGCAACATATCCATTTCTTGTATTCCCGATATAAGCAGGACCTCCACCTTTAGTTAAGCATGTAAATGCTTTAGCTAGATTTTTTGCTCCTGTTGGAGTACTATAATCATCAAAAGGCATCGTAACACAGGAAATCGAATAATTTATAGCAGGATAATTCTCATTAGTCAAATTATCCATTCCATTTTCATTTTCTATCATAAAAGCATTTCCATATAATGCATCATGGTTATCTAACGAAGTTATATTGTATTTTGAACGGGAATCATTAATATTATATTCTTTTGTTCCCACTCCCACTCCAATAGGATGCCCATGAGCGAACCAACTTAAAAAAGCATATTTATGGGCATTAATCTGACTTATAATGCTGCGCCCAGAAGGAAAATCCGGAGTTACCGGACTGTAGGGATTGGGTATTCCCTGATACATTTCTTCCCAAATTAAAGAGTCATTGTAAACTGTGTAAAACTTTTTTGCAATATAACGTGCCTGTCCTCCGGGGATATAATCCTGAAGTTGATCTGCTTGGGTATAAAACGCCCTTTTCAAATACGAATAATCTCCATTACCCGGATTTTTTTCATATGTTAAAACTTTCTTTGTCCAATTCTTTACTTCGTCCTGATTAGAAACTAAAATTCTGCCCACATATACAGAGGAATTAAAATTTACATTATCTTCAGGTTCTCCATACCTTCCGTCCCTATCAACATCCCAATTTCCTGTAAATTCAGAGAAATATAAATCAGTTGGTATAATGTAACTCGTATTAGTCGTATTATTTAAAGAATAGCCATAACGAATCGGAACTACATTCTGATCACCTCCCAATAAAACATATTTAATTCCATTTCCTCCATCATAAGCATTTGCCAAAAATTGCCTAACCTTTCCAGCATCATCATAAATTCCGGAAATATTATCTCCTGTGTAAGTTGCTCTGATATGCTCCATGGTTACAAGCATAATTTTTAACCCTTTTTGCCTCTTCCACGCTATAAATTCATTGAAAGCAAGAGCTATTTCAGCATTTGTGATTATTACATAGCCGGGATTTACGGAAGAAGAAGCAACAACATTCAATGGCTCTTTTTCTATCGTTTGAGCCGTATATTTTGTAATATCATTTTTATTTTCAATCAAACTCTTCAATATTTGTTGATATTCAGGATCTCTTTTTATTTGTTTAGTTGGTTTTGCGGCTTTATTTTCACTGTACAATAAAGAAAAATCAATGCTTTCATATTGTTCCAGCAAATTCTTTTTGGGAAAATACCGGCATGGATAAACAGCAAGAGTAATTATTTGATTTTCCCTAAAAAAACTACAATTGATAATTTCTATCAAATTGGCAGGAAAAGGCAAGTCCAAATCATACATTGAAGCATTCGGTTTAACAAAATTTTCTTTCCGGTAATCCAAACTAATGGGAATCGGATATTGTATCGGTTCTATTTTTGCATTTAATAAATGGCTTTGTTTCTTCACTTCATTCAATTGAATTCCTGTAATTTTAACATTGAATGGTACTAATAATTTGATATACTTAACCGGCAAAGCCGGATACCCAACACTATCGTTCATTATATCTGTTTCCGGCATTGAAAGCAAAGTATATGTTTCCCTGTCTTCCAATTGTTTTTCTTCTATTTGAATGTCAGAAGAAAACACAAGCTTATGCCTGATCTGTGTATAAATACATACATGAGTAAAAAGGAACAAATAAAGAATAATGATGTTTTTTTTCATTATATTTTGTTTTTTAATATCTAACGAACAATGAACTTCCCATTATATTCACACCTATCTTCCGTTGTAATTTTATAGAAATAAGTTCCGGGAAGATATCTTTCTGTCGAAAAATCAAATTTTTGCTGGTTGCCTACAATATATTTTTCAATAAGCATTCCTGTGCAATTATATATTTCAATAACATCCACTCTCAGCTCTTCAAATTCAAAATAAAGCACTCTATCTGTTACCGGATTCGGATATACTTTGATTATATTTTTTTCGATATTCATCCTGTCAATAGAAAGGTTCCGGTAACAATCACAAGGATCTGCGTTGCAGTATAAAAGTTCATTGTTATGCTCAAAACATGTTAACCAGCTTGCCCCATTTGTTGGGATGTCAGTTGATGTATATAGCAAACCTAAACCATTTCCTATCCCTTCAATCCATTGTAGCCAACCAAAGTATTGAAGTGATAAACTTTTTAAAGAAGAATTAAAGGCGTCAGATTCATTCCTGGTCCCTATTTCAAAAGTAAACCTTTTCCGGTATGAATTTCCAACTTTAACAGTATCTATGGAAGAAAGCACCAAGCATTCTCCCCAAGGAGAGTATTCATCGTAAGGATTTGTAAAGTTTCCTGCTTTTAATGTGTCACCTATCAACAAAGAAAAATCATATAAAAGCACTTCATCTTCAAACATCCCGCCTCCGCTAATTCCCATAGCTGCTTCCGATGGTTTAAGAGGATGAACAACTTCTCCCCTATAATATACCCGTTTGTTATCATCTTCTCGTATTCCACCTATAAACCTTGCATTATTTGGATCAAATACTGCTTCGTAAAAGATAAATAACTTTTTATATGTCAAATCATTCATAATGGTATCTTCTCCGGTTATGATATATCTTTCATAAACATCCTGATCATTCGAATTTTCAGTATAACGCTCACTCCAAATAGCATCGGAGGTAGGAAACGGGACATATTCATATTCTTTTTCTTGAGAAAAAGAGATTGTTTGTTGCAAACAACTAACAACTAAAAAAAGTATTAATATTTTTTTCATCTCGCTATGAATTTTCAGATTATTTCAATTTTTTATGTCAACCCATGCATAAGTGCTTCTTTAATCCAATTGTTATTTCGTTAATATCATCCTCTTCGTATCCACTTCTTTCCCATTAACAATCAAAGAATAAATGTACATACCTGCATGTAATTCCGTACCCTTAACTATCATGTAATCTTGTCCCATAGCATTCTCCTTTTTCAGGAGGTTACCCTGCATATCAAAAATATAAATATACGCCTGTCGGGTTTCTTCCGGAAGAAAATAGCGAATTTCTGTTTCTTCTGAAAATGGATTCGGTACATTTTGATATAAGAATGCATTTGTGGTTTCACTGCTGATTTTTTCAACTTCTGTAGTGGTGCTCTTTAATACAGGGATGTCAATTGCAATTTTCCCAGGATCATTGATTTGTGCCTCCAATTCTTTGATTTTTGCGCTTTGTGCATCTATGATTCTGCTTTGTTCTTTCATACCTTCAATAATAACCGGGATCAATCCGATATAATCTACAGACAGATAACCGGATTTGTCTTCACTAACCAATTCAGGGAATATTTTTTGTAAATCCTGAGCAATAAATCCAAGCTTTGTTTCTTTATTGTTTTTCAAATTTTTATCCCATTCATCGAAGAATGCTTTGTCACTCATTTCTTTTTCAGTCAATCCATTCTGACTAATTTTATTGACATCAGAATTTACTGATTCTCTAAATGTTGTTGATGCTTTAATTGATTCATTCCCGATTAAATTATATGAAACTCCATCTAATTTGCGTAAAGAAGATAAAGGATTTTCGAGTTTGTTTATATTTTCTTTGAATCTTAAATCGGAGGTGACTTTAATCCCATTCGCATATACATCACAATTGAAATTGAAACGATTACCCAGGTCGATGTCATAGCATGCAATTACATTTTCAGTATATCCTCTATTGTATGTCAGGTAACAACCTTTTTTTCCATGTAACCATAGACGATCGGTATCAATATCGGAATATTCTCCCACAAATACATTCCAACCATTATTCTCTTGTGATCCGAAGTCTCCAAATGATATTTTACTTCCGGCTTTATATACCCCGTTTTTTCCATAAACCATCATACTTGTGACGTTGTATCTATCTGGAGTCCCGTCCGGAGGTGTTCCGATAATTGCTTTTCCAATGGTGTCTACTTTAATCTGTGCATGTAGGAATGATACTGATGATAAAAGAAGAATGATTGTAAATTTAATTGTTTTCATAAACTAATTAATTTTTGATTAGACATTGTGTTGTGATTATTAATTGTGATTAATATTTAAATTTTGTTTTACAAAGTTACAGCATTTAGTACCAGACTCTACATAAAAAGTCAAAAAAATTTTGTTACAAAGAAATTTTTAATTTACTGATTAACAGCGAGATAATCATAGTTAAAAAATGCAAACTGTTACATGTTAAAAAATATGAATATTTTTACCTGTTTTTTGGGTCCAATTTTAAACAAATCAGACCAAAAAACACTTCCAAATTTTATTCGTTTAATTTGTTACAATTCGCGTCCTAAAAAACACCTGCAAAAAAAAAAGAATGATTCTAAAAATTAAAATCATTCTTTTTTGTCTTTTGCTATTTTGAGATCAACACTCCAAATGTTCCGTCCGCTTAATAATTTCATCCTGCAAGGGTTCAATCAAGTCATTAAAATAATCGCTATATCCCGCCACGCGGACAATCAGGTCCCGGTAACGTTCCGGATGTTTTTTGGCATCTTTCAGGGTATCGACAGAAACCACATTGAATTGAATATGATGCCCGTCTAATTGGAAATAAGAACGAACCAATTTACACAATTTCCCGATGGATTCGGGACTTTCGAAGAATGAAGGAGTAAATTTCTGGTTCAACAGAGTACCTCCTGTGCGTAAATGGTCAATTTTTGCTGCGGAATGAATCACGGCAACCGGAGAATTGGTATCTGCTCCCTGTACCGGCGATATTCCTTCCGATAGCGCATCTCCTGCTTTTCTTCCGTCAGGCAATGCTCCGATCACGCTTCCGAAATAAATATGACAGGTAGTAGGTAATAAATTGATATGACTGACAGCGCCCCGGGGAGACATATGCCCTTCCATAGTGTTATAATAAATTTCAAAAATACAGCGTGTGAAACGATCGGCATAATCATCATCATTTCCGTATTTGGGAGTCTTATAGACTAATTGGTAGCGGAATTCTTCATAATCTTCGAAATTTTTATTCAGAGCATCGAGAAAACCTGACATTGAAATGTTTTTGTGATCGAAGACATGGTATTCCAAGGCTGAAAAGCAATCTGTCAGCGAACCAAGTCCCACTCCCTGTATATAATTGGAATTGTAACGGGCGCCTCCACCCATATAATCAGTACCATTGGTAATACAATCATCAATAACAAGGGAGAGAAACGGAACCGGGATATTACGCATAAACAAACGTTCAATCAGATTGTTCCCACGGATTTTGATACCGGAAAAATGGTTAACTTGTAGCGTAAATGCATCGATCAGTTCCTCTATGGAAGAAAAACCGGCAGCATCTCCTGTAGTAAGACCTATTTGTTTGCCACTGCGGGGATCTGTTCCGTTATGCAGAGTAATCTCCAATATTTTAGGCAAATTGAAATATCCGGTCAGGATATAAGCTTCATTGCCGAAAGCGCCGCTTTCCACACATCCGCTGGTACCGCCTTTACGGGCATCGATCAGGGATTTTCCCTGGCGTAACAATTCCTGGCAAACAGCGTCGGCATTGAAAATAGATGGCTGTCCGAAACCTGTTTTGAGAATATTCAGTGTCCGGTGGATAAACTGATCCGGATTTTTCTTGCTGACCTGGATATTGGAACTGGGTTGCAACAACCTCATTTCTTCAATCACATCCAACAAGAGGTATGTCATTTCGTTGACTCCATCAGAACCGTCGGGTTTCACTCCTCCCAGATTGATGTTACAGAAATCAGTATAAGTATTGCTTTCCTGTGCAGTAACACCGGTTTTCGGAGGTGCAGGATGATTGTTAAATTTGATCCAGAAACAATGAAGCAGTTCACGGGCCTCTTCTTTTGTTAATCTTCCCTGAGCAATATCTTCCGAATAAAATGGGAAAAGATGCTGGTCAAGCCGCCCCGGATTGAAAGAATCCCAAGGATTGACTTCTGTAATTACTCCCAGGTGTACAAACCAGTAATATTGTAAAGCCTCATGTAATGTTTCCGGTGCATGTGCAGGTATATTACGGCAGACCTGAGCCATTTGTTCGAGTTCTTTTTTCCGATTCGTATTTTTTTCCGCTTGAGCCAGTTTGTCCAATGCTTCAGCATGTCGCAGGGAAAAATCAATTAAGGCTTGTGCCGCTATACGCATTCCCCTCAGTTCATCGCGTTTATCGAGCGCTAAGGTATCCTTTTCGAAATCAAGGGAAGCAATGCTTTGGTCGATATCCGCCATGATATCAAGCATACCCTTTTGGTAAATTTTGTCACCGCAGACGGTATGGCCCGGAGCACGTTGTTCCTGAAATTCGGTAAATATACCTGCTTCATAGGCTAAATGCCATTCTTCCGGAAGTTCCGCCATCATCCGGTCACGGTTGCTGTTTCCTTTCCAGAAAGGGATGATGATTTTTTCGTAGGCTTCGCGGGTTTCTGCCGATACTTTGAAAGAAACTTTGTTTCGACTGTCCAGAATCTCCAGGTCTTCCAGGCTATGGACACAAACTTCAGGATAAGAAGGACAAGCTTTGGGTGCCGGACCTCTTTCCCCTACAATCAGTTCCATAGGATTGATACAGATCGATTTATTGGACAATATATAGTTAAAACAGGCTGCACGTTTGACCGGGACAGGCAAGGCCTGATTTTTGGGGTCACTGTAAAATTGTGTAACCAATACCGCACGTTCGTGTGAAAGCGTATTGATGGCTTCCAGACTTTGTTGGCGCAATTGCTGGACTCTGTTTGTTATCATAATTTTATTTTTTTGTATGACATTCATATATTTCCTCTCGTCATGCTCGAAAGCTTTGCGCCCAAAGGGCGCGTCCTAAGTAAGCAGTGGCTCTAAGCCACTGTTCAAGATGCCACTTAACCAACTTAGCCTGCAGAGCAGGCGTTTGTCACCACTCTCCAATCCAAACAGATGCCTGCTCTGCAGGCTAAGTAAAGGAAGATTCCTTAAATGCAGTGGCTTAGAGCCACTGCTTACTTAGGACGCGCCCTTTGGGCGCAAATCTTCCGAGCATAACTGTATCTCCCTAAGACCAGTAATTATTTTCTCAAATATGTTTTATCCCTCTAAAAAGACACTCCAACCCAAAGATTGTAATTGTTCCTGATAGGGTATCAATTCTTGCTTTGAAACGGTTTTTGCCTGGGACATTTTATTTTCACGACCACATTTCATGTATTTATGAGCAGCAGCCTGGTGAAATGGAAGAAGATGCACTTGTTTGATATTGTCAGACCTAACTTCTTCCAGAAGTGCCATCATCCTTTCCCAGCTTGTTTGATCCATATTGTATCCCGGGATCATCGGCAAACGTAACCACACAGGGGTGATAGCATCTTTTATTTTTTCTAAATTATTAAGTATCAATTTATTTGATACTCCTGTGCCCTCATAATGCTGTTTCTCATCAGCATGTTTCAGATCCAACAGAAGTAAATCGCAATTTCTCAGAACGTCCATGAATACATCCTCATTAGCGTATCCTGAAGTATCTACACAGGTATGAATCCCTTTCTCTTGACAGAGCCTGAGCATTTCAAGCAGGAATTCCGGTTGAACCAGAGGTTCTCCACCACTGAAAGTAACTCCGCCACCCGATTCTCTGTAAAACACCCGGTCACGTTCAATGATCCGGAACATTTCATCGGCAGACATATAGCGGCCAACGGTTTCCTGTTCGATAAAAGTACGTCCGTCTAAGGTTCTTTCCTGTATCCATTCTGAAGGTCGGTGATCTATTCCTTCGGGGTTATGACACCAAAAACAATTCAAAGGGCATGATTTGAAAAAGACTGTTGTCCTGATGCCTGGTCCGTCATGTATGGCAAACCGCTTGATATCAAAGATAAAACCATTGGAATGATCCTTTACACTATTCTGTCCAGTCTCCATGTTTTTTTATCAACTGTATCAAACGTTCTACCGCTTCCTCTTCCGGAATATTTTTTTCTATTTGTTGTTTGCCTTTGTATAAATCAACCTTTCCCCGTCCGGAACCTACATAACCATAATCAGCATCGGCCATTTCTCCCGGACCATTCACAATACATCCCATGATGCCAATTTTCAAGCCTTTCAAATGAGAAGTTGCTTTTTTTACCCGGGCAATAGTAGTTTTCAGGTCGAAAAGCGTACGTCCGCAACTCGGACAGGAAATATATTCTGTTTTACTGATCCGTAAACGGGATGCCTGTAAAATACCGAACATGCACGAATTGATACTTTCAATAGAAAGACTACCCGCATTCGTAATCATAATCCCATCTCCGAAGCCATCTAAGAAGAGCGTACCGAAATCTGTCGCTGCTTTGATCTGTAAATCTTCCGTTTCATTCTCGGTATAATTTCTACGAATAATAACAGGTATATCACAATGGTTGATCAATAACTGATGGAAAAAAGCCCGTTGTTCCCCGGTTCCGTTCTGATGTGAGGTTTCCAGAATCACAACAACCGCAGGATCTTTTTTCAATATATTCAGTATTTCCTCCGAACATTCGGCATATGACAGAGACAAGAATTTCAAGGAACTTTCACAAGACTCCAATTCCCGTATTTCAGAAAATCTGAATAAAGGATAAGCATTCTTTCCCATATTCCATGCAGGGAAATCTACAATCAGAGGGAGAGT
>JAVBMQ010000103.1:0-13320 GCA_031552335.1 Bacteroidales bacterium
TACGGGTTATGTATGTAAAGCTCTGTCTGATGTTTTATTAGCATAGGCATTGACAGAAACGCTGTTTTTGGGAGGAATTACGATGGCGTCTACTCCTGCACATTCGCAGGTTCTTGCGATAGCGCCAAAATTTCTGACATCAGTGATCCCGTCTAACAATACAATAAAAGGCACCTTTCCTTCTTCATACAAAAAAGGAATGATATCTTCCAGTTTCTGATAGGTAATAGCAGATATAAAAGCGATAGCCCCCTGGTGATTTTTACGTGTCAACCGGTCTAATTTTTCCTGGGGTACCCGTTGTACCGGAATATCTGTTCCTTTGACAATGCCAAACAATTCCCGGGCCAGCTCTCCCTGGAAATCCCTTTTTATCAATATTTTATCTACTTCTTTCCCTGCTTGAATAGCTTCGATAACGGCACGTATGCCGAAGATCATTTCATTTTCTTTCATATTTTATTCTTTCTCCAAAAGTTCTTTTGCATTCGCTATTGCAGCCTCTGAAAATTCAGTCCCGCTTAGCATTTGTGCGATTTCTCTGATTCTTTCTTCTTTGGTGAGTTGACGGATATGGGTTTCCGTTACATCTCCCTGTTCATTTTTATATACATAAAAATGGGTATTTCCTTTGGCTGCTATTTGAGGCAGGTGTGTAATGGTAATTACTTGCATCACAGTTCCCAACTCTTTCATAATATCACCCATCTTACCCGCTATCTCGCCTGACACACCAGTGTCTATTTCATCAAATATAATGGTTGGCAGAGCCATTGCACCTGCAATCAAAGCTTTGATACCCAACATTAATCTTGAAATTTCACCACCTGAAGCAATTTGTGAAACAGGCATCAAAGATACGTTTTTGTTGGCAGAAAATAAAAAAGTAACGGCATCCATTCCTGAACTTTCAGGAAATTGTTTTTTTTCTATGAGACAAGAAAATCGCATGTTTGGCATTCCTAAAACGCTCACTTTGGCGGTTAATTGTTCTTCTAACTTTTGTGCTGCTTTGTGACGTATCTCACTGATTTGTCCGGCTGTTTCAATCAATTGAACATAAAGTTCTTCCAATTGTTTCTCTAATTTTCCGATTTCTTCATCAAAATGATCAATGGTATTCAGTTTTCTTTCCATTGACTGGAGGATCTCAATGAGTTTTTCTACGGAATCAACCCTGTGTTTTTGTTGAAGGGAAAAAATCAGGTCTAATCGTTCGTTAAGCATAGATAGACGTTGCGGATCGTATTCCAGTTCATTTTCCCGGATTTCAATTTCCCTGGTTAAGTCTTTAATATCCTCATAAGCTGTTTGCAGCCGTTCATACATAGCATGCGCCGGCTGATATATTTTTTGCAGAGATTGTGTGGTGGTAACTGCATCTTTCAGGGAAATCACAATTCCTCTTTCTTCTTCCGAGAATATTTGGGAAATACGGAAAAGTTCGCGTTTGATTTCTTCCGTATGGGATAATGTATCTATTTCCTGTTCCAGTTCAGCCTGCTCTCCGGGTTTCAAAGATGCTTCTTCCAATTGGGCATACGTGAAGCGTATATAATCTTCTTCGTTGCGGTTTTCATCCGCTTCTTTTTTGAGAACGTTGAGCTGTTTTTGTATATAAGTATATTGATTATAGCTGTTTTTATAAGTTGCAAATAATCCCGGATTTCCGGTTAAAGCATCCAATACCCGCATCTGAAACCGGTTATCTCCCAGCAATAAATTTTGATGTTGGGAATGTACATCTACCAGTAAAGTCACCAGTTCCTTCAGATCAGTCAATGCTACAGGCATGTCATTGATAAACGCTCTCGATTTTCCATTAGCATATATTTCCCGGCGGATAATGCAGTGTGAAGCATCATAATCCCATTCTTTTTCAGAGAAAAAATGTTCCAGGTTATATGCGGAAATATCAAAAATGCCTTCAATCATGCATTTATTTTCTCCTTCTTTGATGGATTTGGAATCAGCTCTTTGTCCGAGAATAAGAGATAAAGCCCCCAGAATAATTGATTTTCCTGCACCGGTTTCTCCTGTAAGAACAGAAAAACCCTGGTTGAAACTAATCTCCAACTGGGAGATTAAAGCATAATTTTGTATGGTCAAAGATGTTATCATAATGAATGAAACTATTTTTTCATAGGTTCAAGAGTATTCGTCATTGTAGGATAGAGACTGTTCAGCAGATCATATCCTTCTTTTTTTTCTTGCGAACTGGCTTTGGAATAAATTTTCACGACTTCGCTTAACTTACTGTCGGCAAACATTTGTAATAAAATAGTACCGGGACGGGCTTCTCTGACTGTTTTCAGAACAGAAAGGGCATTGATAATGGTAGTCCGGCCTCTATCCGCATTTGCAGACATTTCATCCAGTCCTTTGCGATGATATGTGTACCAGAAAGTCCTGTAATCTTTCAATGCTTCATCTGTGAGGGAACTGATGATGCCATGCCGGCTGTTGGGCTTTTCAAAAGGAGTCCAACCACTAAAGGTGCCATATGATTGAGCCTGAGATGCAATTTGTTGTGCTTCAATAAAATAAGGATCTCCTCCTAAAGGAGAGAAACTGTCAAAATCCAGACCTAAAATAACATATATATAGAATACCAGGGTCGCAACTAAATTGCTTTGCAGGTTGGTTTCCACATATTCGATAGGAGTACCTTCTACATAGGAAAATTCAAGCTGGGTGTCCCTGTAATTAAGTAAGTTGGTAACATATGTGGAATTATATACCGGACGGAGAGCAGATACTTGTAATTCCGCACTGAAATTGACTTCGTCCGCTTGTTTGTTGATTATTATATTGAAAGTACATTCGATACGTTCATTTGTAGCAAATGTAGTATTTGTCCACGACCGGGAATTTATAAATTCCATAAGTGCGGTTTGCAAAGTTGTAAAAACCTGCTTGTTAGTACCTGTAATTTTATCAGAGTTGATATTGACTTTGGCGTTCAACTCCTGAGCATATCCCTCTTTTACAAAGAGAAGCAAACATAAGATAATTCCGATCCACAGATTTTTTTTCATTTCTTTTTTAACCATTCCGTTAATTTATCCACAATATCTCCGGCAACTTCTGTTTTGGATTTTAAGGGATATTCATAGGTCTGTCCTTCAATATCCAAAATTGTTATTTTATTGGTTTCCGTTTGAAAACCGGCACCAGGTTCCTGTAACGAATTGAGTACGATAAAGTCTAAATTTTTCTTTTTTAATTTTTCTAAAGCATGAGCCTGTTCGTGATCCGTTTCCAGTGCAAATCCGGCTATTACCTGGTTTTTGCGTCGTATATTGCCGGCTGCCGCTGCAATATCTTTGTTTTCTACCAGTTCGATTGTCATTTCATCCTGATTTCTTTTCATTTTCTTCCGGGCGACTTCTTTGGGGCGGTAATCCGCTACTGCAGCGCAGAATACTGCGCCATCTGTCTCTGGGAAATATTGCATGCATGCCTGGTACATTTCTTCCGCAGATTCAATTTTTATAACATTTATATGCGGATGATTGATTTTCAGATGTACAGGGCCACTTACTAATGTCACTTCAGCTCCTCTGTTGGCACACACCTCTGCCAATGCATATCCCATTTTTCCGGATGAATAATTACCTATAAAACGTACGGGATCTATCTTTTCATATGTCGGACCGGCAGTTATTAGTATTTTTTTTTTTGAAAGGGTTTCCTGGGTATTAAAAAAAGCTTCTAAGATGTCAACTATTTTATCTGGTTCTTCCATTCTGCCTTTACCTTCCAGGTTACTGGCCAAATGTCCTGTAGCCGGTTCTATGATATGGTTCCCGTAGGATTTTAATAAATCGATGTTATTTTGTGTGGAAGGATGTGCATACATATCCAAATCCATGGCTGGCGCTATAAAAACCGGCGCTTTCATTGATAAATATGTAGTTATTAGCATATTGTCGGCAATGCCATTGGCCATTTTTCCGAGAGTGGAAGCTGTTGCCGGAGCAATAAGCATAGCATCTGCCCATAGTCCTAAATCCACATGGCTATGCCATGCGCCATCATTGGCTGTGAAGAATTCGCTGACCACAGGTTTGCCAGTCAGGGCCGACAATGTGACCGGAGTGATAAATTCTTTTCCGGCAGGAGTCATTACCACCTGTACTTCTGCTCCTTTTTTAATCAACCCTCTGATCAGGTAGGCTGCTTTATAAGCCGCTATGCTACCGGTAATTCCTACTACTATTTTTTTATTTTTCAACATATCTCACAGACTGTATAAAAACTGGTGCAAGTTAGTCATTTTTTGTGTTCCGGACAAATGTTTTATTTCATCGTTTTCCAACAAATTAAGTACAATCTTCTATGACTTTGAAACAAAAAAATATTTTATTTGTTATTATAATACCAGTAAAAGTTTGATATGATAGTGTTTCAGCTAATCCGAGTGTTAAAAATTGTTTATTTGTAATAAATTTTCATATGTATTTTAAATATGAATAGTTAGCGTGAATTTTTCCAAAATTAAACTTGGGACTGCTTTTTTTCGGAAAAAAGATGTACCTTTGCAAACATATATTTAAGCTTTGCACACAACTTTATAAATATTTGTGTAAGCTTTTATTTTAAAAAAGAAAATAATGAAAAAATTTATCTTCGCGATTACGTTGATGATCCCGCTGTTTTCCTTAAAAGCTCAGGAAAATGGTCAGACCGGACTACTAAATGGTCAGACGGATCAGGAAAAAAAGGCTGCGATTAAAACAACTTTTGTGGCTAACAAGCTGCATGACAATTGGTTCATTTCATTAAGTGGTGGAATTGCCGACCTGATGAGTGAAGAAAGTCGGTACGTAGATTTTAGTGAAAGGATTAAACCTACAATCGGATTTTCTGTTGGAAAGTGGATGTCGCCGGTTTGGGGACTTCGTTTGAATGTAACAGCTGCTGAGTTGCAGGGTTTTGCCAGCTGGGATTATGAAAATGATTTGGGACGTAGTGACTGGTATATGGGTTCTAATCATCCGTATACAGGGCAGGCAAATGCGGATTCATATCTGAACGTGTATGATGATAAGGATAAAGCGGCATTCGTTCGCGAACGTTTTTTGGATGCTGATAGTAAACGTACTGTAACATATGGGGGAGAAACTTATAATGGTTATGATTACAATTTGAAATATGCAGGAGGTTCTGTTGACTTTCTTTGGAATATTAATAATACGTTCCGCCCATATAATGAAAAGAGACTCTTTGAGTTGATTTTCATGGCTGGTGTTGCATATGCTCATACGTTCAAAGAATCCAGTGGTGTTGATGATTATTATAGAACAGCAGTCAACACGATTGGAGTAAAAGGTGGAGCTCAGGCAAAATTCAGATTGTCAAGGGCAGTAGACCTGAATTTAGAAGCACATCTGTATGTATTGCCTGAAATGTTTGACCGCCGTGTCGGTGATGGTAATACAATGGATGGGGTTGCTAATTATATGATTGGATTTACCTATAATTTCAAAAAGCGTAATTTCGACGAACCTTATACTCCTACGGTGATTGACGAAAGGGTGATCATTCCTCCGACTCCGATTATTGTTGAGGATAATTCTGATGAACTCAGAGCAAGAATAAAGGAGCTCGAAGATATGTTGGCTAAAAAACGACCGATAGAAAAAGAACGTATGAAAGTGGTAGTTCACTTTTTGATTGATAAACATAATGTTCGTCCTTCAGAAATGTATAAACTGGATGAGATTGCTGATTTTATGAACAAATATCCGAAAGTAAAAGTATCAGTTTCCGGTTATGCAGATAAGAAGACTGCTTATCCTGAGTATAACATGAAGTTGGGAGAACGCAGAGCGAATGAAGTTATCCGGATATTGACTACTAAATACGGACTTGACAAGAGTCGTTTTGTTATAAAATCGTTTGGAGATACAGTACAACCATTTGATATAAATGAATTGAACCGTGCGGTAATTGCATTTGATATTGAGGAGTAATAGAAACTCGATAATGATAGGAAAAAGGAGGCTTTATGTCTCCTTTTTTTATTGAACTCATCTTGAGTCGACAAGTCTAAAATTTAAATAAAAAAAGACCACCTTACCGGCAGTCTTTTTTGTTTGTTATGAATCTGAGAATTTATCTTGCAGCAAAGAAAGTTCCGTTTGTAACCACTTGTTTGTAAGCAAGTACTCCGGCTTCGTTCAAGGAAACATTCATTTCAGAGCCATCAGGAAGGAACATTACTACTTCTTCAGCATTTACTACCTTTAATAAAGGAGTACTTTCACCATTAGCTTCAACGCTCCAGACTTTTTCTGATTCATTAAATTTGAGGTCAACACTTTCGCTAACGCCTTCTTTTTCTATATGGTAACCGTTTTTAGTAGTTTCAACAGTGTAATTTCCGTTTTGTCCTTCTATTTTTTGAACTTTACCTTCGGCTACAGGATTACTGCCGGTCCAAAATTCAATACTATTGAAGACAACAATATCGGCCATCCAACTGATTTCATATACCGGAATAATACAGAAGGCGATAAATACCAACTCATTGATAAATTTATCACCTACAGTTTTGTTCCAACTTAAAAGTTTGTTGAACAGGCCAAAAGAACCGATACAAGAAGAAAATAATACGCAGGAACTCAAAAAAAGAGACATTGACAGAATTCTAAATTTTCGTTTCATAAAAGATAGTTTTAATAGATTAATGAATTAATATTAGAAATTATTGAGGCAAAAATAGTAATTTATTTTTTTTTATATCTAATCATTCTTCAATTAAATTGGTATCCGCGATTTGTTCTTTGCAATAATTTATTTTTCCGTACGTTTAATTCCTGTAAGTGTTGTTATTATAAGCCTGTGAAGAAAAAGACAGTATTCACCTTTTTATTGATTCTTTCCGCCTTTCATGTTTTGAAGGCGCAATATGATGCTCAGTTCAGTAATTATTGGGCTGTGCAAGGTTATTTTAATCCGGCTGTAGCCGGACAAACCAATAACCTGGAGGCTACAGCATTGTACCGGTTACAATGGTTGGGAATGCCCGGCGCTCCGCAAACCATGTTGGTCTTGGCTGATATGCCTCAAAAATTTTTGGGACGTACGCATGGTCTTGGGGTTTCTTTTCTTTCCGAAGGTATCGGATTGTTTGATCATAAGATATTTTCTTTGCAGTATGCTTATAAGAAAAAACTGTGGAACGGAGATTTCAGCGTTGGTCTGCAAGCCAGTATGATATCTGAAGATTTTGATGGTACAAAAGTGCATATCCCCGCAGATAGTGAAGCGCATGAAGAAAATGATGATGCGATTCCCCGGGAAAAAGTGAGTGGTACTGCCTATGATTTTTCATTCGGACTTTATTACAAACAAAAAAAATGGTATGCCGGACTTTCGGCTTTACACCTCTTTCAACCGGAAACAGAATTGGCTGATAATCGTTCTTATATCTATGCTTCCCGTACCTATTTTTTGATGGGGGGATATAATATTCAGTTGAATAATCCGTTAATAGAATTGCAGCAGTCAACATTTGTTAAAACGGATCTTATGACGACCATGGTTGATCTTAATATGAGGGTTTGTTATAATAAAATGTTGTGGGCAGGATTAGGCTGGAGAGTCAATGATGCTGCCATATTAACATTAGGAGCTAAATTTGGAAAGATACAAGGCGGATATGCCTACGATTTTCCCGTTACAGCTATCAGAAAAGGAACTACGGGTAGTCATGAGTTGTTTTTACGATATTCAATGGATCTGAATCGTGGAAAAGGAAACAAAAATAAACATAAGAGTGTTAGGATACTATGATAAATGAAGGCTAATTATAAATATGATATGTCAAATTATAAGTATAATTACGTTTTTTGCCATTTTTGATCTATAATCAGAAAAAGGGTGATTTATAAAATCCTATTTTTGCACTTTATCTTAGAGCAAATTTATAAAAATATATGAAAAAGGCGTTAATTCTTATTGTGATTGCAGCAATCTTTGTGGCTTGCGGTAATTCGATGCAAAATACCGGCGAACTGACGGGTGTAAGTGCCCCCTATTGGAGCGAGCCGTCTTCTTACGGTATGGTTTTGATAAAAAGAGGTTCTTTTGAAATGGGACCGGCGGATCAAGATACGATATGGGGTATCTCCCAGGATCCGAAATCGATTTCCATCGAATCATTCTGGATGGATGAAACGGAAATTACCAATGCAAAATATCGCCAGTTTGTTTTCTTTGTAAGGGACTCGATTGTAAGGGAACGCTTATATGATCCTTCATACGGAGGAGATAATCTCTATAAAATAGAAGAAGATAAAAACGGAGACCCTTTGCCTGTTCCGCTTTTGAACTGGAAAAAAGCAATCCCTGACACAAAACGGGCTAATGAAGATGAATTACGGGCTATTACCAGTGTATATTATATCCATCCGATTACAGGGGAAACCAAATTGGATGCAGTCCAAATGAATTATCGTTACAGTTGGTTTGACGAATCATCAGCCGGCCTTCGCAAGTTCCGTTTAAATCCGGCTGACAGAATAAAAAATACGGATATCAAAGTTGATCCGAATGAGGTCATTATGATATCAAAGGATACTGCATATACCAGTGAAGACGGACAGATTATCAATGAAACGGTTACCCGTCCCTTGAGCAGTTTGTTTGATTTTTATCATACCCGGATCATCAATGTTTATCCGGACGAAACCTCCTGGGTCAACGATTTTAATAATGCCTATAATGAACCTTACATGCGGATGTATTTTAACCACCAGGCATACAATGATTATCCTGTGGTAGGGGTATCCTGGGAACAGGCAACCGCATTTTGTGTGTGGCGTACAGAATATATGAAAATGGGAATGGCAGATGTCAATCATCCCATTGAACCTTATCGTTTGCCTACAGAAGCAGAATTTGAATATGCCGCAAGAAGCGGAAGAAATGAAAATAAATACCCCTGGGCGCAGGATGTTGTAACCGGCAACAAGGGATGTTTCCTTGCGAACTTCAAACCGGATAGGGGTAATTACCTGAAAGACGGTTGTTTGATCACCTCCCGGGTCGGATCTTTCATCCCCAATGAATTCGGGCTGTATGATATGGCCGGTAATGTTTCAGAATGGACTTCTACCGCTTTTTTAGAATCCGGCCCTGAAATCATGAATGATATAAACCCGGAATATCGTTATAATTCCGTAAAAGAAGATCCCTACGCCATGAAGAAAAAAGTGGTCAGGGGAGGTTCCTGGAAAGATGCGGCACATTTTATCCGTTCGGATGTCCGTTCCTTTGAATACCAGAACGAACAACGCTCTTATATCGGTTTCCGTTGTGTCCGCACACAATTAGGATCCCGCAAGTAATCATTATTATAAAAACAAGCTTTATTATTATAAGAAAATGGGAATCAAAAGAAGATATAGGAATTTTGTTGAGAAGTTTTTGTCCCAGGATGGCGGGAAAAGATTTTTTCAATTCTTTTATAGTTGGGGAGCCGCAGTTGTAATTATCGGAGCCCTCGCAAAATTGATGCACTGGCCATATGGTTTAGGTAATATATTGTTGACAGTCGGATTGTTGACAGAGTTTTTGGTATTCTTTATATCCGCCTTTGACCGTCCTCCGAAAGAATATAAATGGGAAGAGGTATTCCCTGTACTGGATTCAAAAGACCCGGAAGACCGTCCGCAGTTTGCCGGTAACGGCGTTTCCGGCGGAGGTGTAATTGTCGGAGGAACCGGAGATTCTCTTGCTGTAGCTGATGGTATTTCCGGCGGTATGGTTGGCGGCATGGTCGGTGGCGTTTCCGGTCCTGTTGTTATAGGCGGTGTAGGAGGCGGTTTTTCCGGTTCTGGCCCTGTAAATATTCCTGAAGAAATGCTGAAAAAATCTTTTGGGATACCATCTAATATAGATATTACCGAAGAAGACACCAATGCATTGACAGCCAGTATCAAAAAACTGTCTGAAGCATCCGAACAACTGGCAAAAATGTCAGAATTGACAGAGGCAACACAACAATATCTTACTCAAATGGCTTCCGTATCGGAAAATATGCAGAAATTCAATGACGTTACCAGCAACCTGACTCATGTATCAGATGATTTGTTACATTCCTATAGGAATTTGAGTGATAATTCAGGCGAAGTGCTTACACATATGGTTTCAGCATCAGATAATATCCGGAAATTCAGCAATGTTACCAATAATCTTACAGATGCATCGGATATTTTATTGAATTCATACAAAAACCTGACGGATAATTCTGGAGGTATTGAAGAAAATTCAAGAGGATATATCGAACAGATGGACGCACTTAACCGCAATATTTCCAACCTGAATAATATGTATGAATTACAATTACTCAGTGTAAATTCCCAGATGGATGCAGTCAACCGGATCAATGCAGGTTTATTGCGTATCAAGGAAATGTATGAAGGTTCTGTAGTTGACAGTTCTATATTCCGCAGTGAAACAGAACGGATGACACAACAAATTTCAGCCCTTAATAATGTATATACCCGTTTGCTGAATGCCATGACGATGAACGTTCAGGCAGGTTTCGGCGGCGCCCCAGCCCCAGCCCCGGCCCCAAGTTACGGAAATCCGGGATATGCTAATCCAGGCTATTATAATCCTGGTTATACAACCCCTCCTCCGGCAGCAGGCGGATATAATCCGAATCCCGGTATGGAGAATAAAGAGAAAAAATCGTGAAATATAATTTTGAATTCTAAATTTTGAATTTTGAATTAAATTTTTAGGATTTAGGATTTAGAATTTAGAATTTAGAATTTAGAATTTAGAATTTAGAATTTAGAATTTAGGATTTAGAATTTAGAATTTAGAATTTAGAATTTAGAATTCTTCATTATTCAAAAGATAAAGATGGCATCAAACAACCCCAATTCTCCAAGGCAGAAAATGATCAACCTGATGTACCTGGTGTTCATTGCCATGATGGCGCTCAACGTTTCTTCGGAAGTGTTGGATGGATTTGCTTTGGTAGAAGAAAGCTTGCTTCGGTCTGTAGATTCTTCTACCGAAAGGAACAAAATGCTTTTTCAAGACATGGATACATATCATCGAATAGCTCCGGATAAAACAGAGTCCTGGTATCGGAAAGCTGAAGAAGTAAAAGAAAAATCGGATGCACTGTTTAATTTTATCGGACAGAAAAAAAAGGAAATAGTACAAAATGCAGACGGGGAAGACGCTGATCCTGAAGAATTGGAGCATCCGGATGATTTGAATGCCGCATTTGAAGTCATGATTGCCCCGGGGAAAACAGCCGGAAAAGAACTTAAATCGGGCATTGATGCATATCGAGAGTATGTTTCAACGCTTTTGGATGATACCTCGAAGGTAAAAATCATAGAAACAAACCTGAGTACAATCCCTAGCAAAAAGGCCCAAGAAAATAAACAGAGTTGGGAGGAGTCCTTGTTCTGGCAAATGCCATTGGCTGCAGCAGTTACTTTGATGACCAAATTGCAGAATGATATTCGTTATGCAGAAGGAGAGGTGCTGGCTACATTGTTGAAAAATATTGATGTGGGCGACTTTAAGGTTAACCAGATCAGGGCAGATGTGATTCCTAAGTCACAGGTTGTTATGATGGGTAGCAGCTATGAAGCGAATATTGTACTTTCTGCAGTTGACTCTACGCAACGTCCTAAAATTGTGGTAAATAACGAGATATTGCCGGAAGGAGCCAACGGTTTTTATCGTGGAGGCGCCGGTCATACAGGCGTGTTCCCCGTGAAAGGTTATATTGAAATGGGTCGTGCAGACGGAAGTAAAGCCCGCCATGAGTTCTCTACAGAATATTATGTTGTAGAACCCAATGCCACAATTGCACCCACTATGATGAATGTGCTTTATGCCGGTATTGATAACCCGGTTCGGATTGCAGTTCCCGGGGTTGCCAGTCAGAATATACGCCCGACAATGACCAATGGTACCTTGACACAAAGAGGCGAACTCTGGATTGCCAAACCCGCTAAATACGGACAAGAATCTGTTATTTCAGTAGAAGCTAAGATGAGTGATGGCAGGTGGCAGAATATGGCTAAAACAAGTTTCCGCGTGAACAGGCTTCCGGAACCATCTCCTTACCTGGATTATCTGGATGATAATAATGCTCCCAGAAAGTTCAGGGGTAGGGGAGATGAGAAATTGTCTAAATCGCAATTATTGGCTATTGACGAAGTAAAAGCAGCCATAGATGATGATCTGTTGAATATTTCTTTCCGGGTGTTGAAATTTGAAACCCGATACTTTGACTCCATGGGAAATATGATGACAGAGTTATCTAACGGGAATAATTTTTCAGATCGTCAGAAAGAACAGGTTAGGAGATTGAGTAAAGGGAAAATTCTTATTATCAGTAATGTGCTTGCCATAGGCCCTGATGGTGTGGAAAGAACCCTTGCCCCAATAAATATTACAATAAAATAAAGGATTAAGATATATGAAACGTACTTATTATATCGTAACATTCGTTAGTATTTGGATGTTTGTGCAGGGAGTTTCCTCGCAGGAGAGGATTGTTCGCCAACGACGGACAACTCCGGAATCCCAACAGCAACAACCGCCGGTAAATACTTCCCAGTCATCCCAGGATCTGTTGGATTTGTCTGTGAGTGCCCGGCAAATGAATGAAAGGCAAACCCAGCAAATTGGTAATGCTCCCTGGATCCGAGAGATTTACCGGGTAGTTAATCTCACAGAAGAAGAAAATATGCCGCTTTATTATCCTTCAGAACCGATAGAAGGACGTATGAATCTGTTTACTTTATTGTTTAAATTGATGTCGGAAAATAAAATTACCGTATATAAGTACCTTGAAGGAAAGGAAATTTTCACAGACAAGTATAAAGAGAATTTTGATAAGGCTTTCCTGGATAGGTTGCACATATATTATACGGAAAAGAAATCAGGAGCAGAAACTTCTTATGGCGTAGAAGATGTCGATATCCCCAGTTCGGAAGTGCTTTCTTATCTAATCAAAGAATCTCACTATTTTAATCCGTCCAATTCTACGGTTGATGTTAAAATATTGGCTATTTGTCCGATGCGTGTCGATGAAAGTGAAATGACACGAGAACCGATATTCTGGGTACCTTATGAAAATATCAGGCCTTATATTTCTCAAAGTCTGATAATGACCTCTAATGCAAACAATGCATTGAAATATTCGATTGATGATTTTTTCCGCAAGAGAATGTTCAAAGGAGAAATCATCAAGACTACGAATATGATGAATTATACATTGGCTCAACAGTATCCGGATACAGCAAGTTTAAGATACGCACAAGATAG
>JAVBMQ010000126.1:0-30710 GCA_031552335.1 Bacteroidales bacterium
AAACACAAAAGAATCTAATTTCTCTTCTACTTCTTCATACCACCCAATTTCGGGATTGAAAACTCTACGCCTTACTGTTTTTTGTCTCATTTTACACTATGGGTTAATCCTATAGTGTCAACTTTTTTCAGTATAAGACAATCCGTGTCATCCATGTTCTGATTAGCTTACTTTTGAGGTTTATTTCTTCCAATAAGCCAATCCTATAAGCAAAGTCAAAATGGCAACAGGAATCAATATCAGATAAAGACCATTACCCAATGTTGCATCTCCCGCATAACTATGTAAACCTCCCAAAAAGAAATTTACACCAAAATAGGTCATCAAAACGGCAGCCAAAATGACAAATATATATGCACTGAAAATAAATGGATTCGCAAAGATTTTTATTTTTTCATGTAAAGCCAATGCCGCAATTATAAAAGTAATCAAAGCCCACACTTCTTTAGGATCCCATCCCCAGTAACGACCCCATGAAACATTTGCCCAAATAGCGCCGATAAATATTCCTGCTCCTAAAAAACAAACGGTAGGATAAAGCAATATGCGATTCAATAAAACTAATTTTTCCCGGGAAGCTATCGTTCCTTTATTATTGATGATAACAGACAAGAAGTAAGTCAGGCTATTCAAAACCATAAATCCGACTAAGGCATATGCAAACATGATAAATGAAACATGTATGCTTAGTAGCGGCGAACTTAACACCGGTACCAACGATGTTATTTGCGGATTCATACTCGCCAAATAAGCGACAAGCAATGTAAATCCGGAAATGAGTAGTCCGAAAATTGGAGTTAATTCCGAATATTTCCGAAAGATCAGAGCAATAAGCATGGAACACCAGCCTACAAACAACATGGTCTCATATCCATTACTCAATGGTAAATATCCTGCAATGTACCAACGGGCAGCAAATCCTATTGAATAAATCAGAAAAACAACGAATAAAGCATTGGTAGTCAACGTAGAAAACCATCGGATCTTTTTCGAACGAACCAGTTGAATAATGAAGAAGATAAAAGCAATGAATCCCAGTGTTAAATTTATCTTAAATAAAAGAGAAAATATGGGAATCGTATTACTTAGATATTCAACTTTTTGATGTGCTGCTGAAGGAATTACAAAGGCTGCCTGTTTTTGTTGAAAATGTTCCAGTTTATCCAAAAGTGCATTTGCTTCTGTAGCACTTCCGGTAAGTATAGCTTCGTAATATAAAGAGAAGAATTGCCGGATAAAAATAGCATCTTCCTGAGGGATCTCTTTAGGTAAAGCACTCATCGGAGCATACCATTGTATATTACCGTTAATATTGTATGGGAATATAGATAACATTTCTCCCTGATGAAGCATATTGATTAATTGTATTTTTTCATC
Organism: Bacteroidales bacterium; assembly: GCA_031552335.1. Taxonomy (GTDB): domain Bacteria; phylum Bacteroidota; class Bacteroidia; order Bacteroidales; family Azobacteroidaceae; genus JAISFI01. The sequence continues at coordinate 1,378 of JAVBMQ010000126.1, forward strand.
CAGTTTCAAAGCTTCTTTCTGAAAGGAATTTTGTTTCCCGTTTTGGTATATTTCTTTGTAATAAGGAACTAATTTGTATTGATGAGTGGAATCAAACATATTGGAAAAACAAGCATGATCATTTGTTATTTCCAATATTTGTTTCAATTGATGGTCTTTTACTTCGAATAGTTCGACATCTTTCCATTGATGAGGGAAAAACAGCCAACCTGAAAAAAACTGTTCTGTATTAACGTATTTATAGGAGTTTTTTGAGATCAGTTTGAGCGTAAAATCGATAGATAGTGTTTGTATGGATGTAATCCGTCCGTTATAAAGCACTTGTATTTTTCCAAATCGGTCGGCCTGCTCTTTGCTTAACGTAATTTTTTCTTTCGACAAAGTTTGTTCTTCTGCTTTTAGCGAAAATAAACTCAAACAAAGAAGGATACAAACCATAGAACCTTTTTTTAATAAGGGATTCCGGAGTAAACTCCTGAAACGGCTTTGGGGACTGATGAGCAGCAACAGCATGGAAGTAAACAACATGAAATACCCGCAATAAGTAACCGGAATACCGTATTTATCGCTGCTAACCGTAAGAACAGATCCTTGCAGATCATCATCAAACGAAGACTGATAAAACCGGTATCCCTTGTATTTCAATATATTATTCATTGAAATAAGGTGTTCTTTTTTATCATGGGTCAATTGATCTGTTGTAACTACCCTGCTGATATAATCGGAGGGAGATTGAGTGCCGGGATAGTTTTCTATTTCAAAAGAAATCAGTTGCAGGCTAAATGGTAATTCTTGTTTTATATTGGACTCATCGATAAAATAAGATTGTTCCGTTTTTTCCTTCAGATGCATACTTCCGTTGACGGAGGTTATGCGGGTCAGCAAAGCTCCCAATAATATGACGATGAATGAAACATGAAGAATTAAAACCGGGATATTTCTGTATATTTTCCGGATAAAAATAGTGATGCAACTACCTGAAGCTACAATAGCCCACAAAGCGGCAAACCACCAGGTACCATAAAAATGATGATAAGTATATTGGGTTCCGTTCGCTTGTTCGGCAAATGTGGCAATTCCCATAACGACAATCAACACCACAAGTAGCGAAAACGAAACATTTGCGATACGGATGAATAGTTTGTTGCGTTGCATGAAATAATCTCTTTGTTAGAACTTCCTGAATTCCGGATTACTGATCTTTTTTATAGCAATACATTCAATTTCAATCAGCCATCCCGGACGACAAACAGGGGCCCATACGATTACTTTGGGAATTTCCACCAGATTGTTCTCAAAATATTCCCTGACAATCTGATAATCAGCCGTATCCCGCAGATAGACAATCATTTGTCCGACATCTTCCATCCCGGTATCCGCTTCCGCCAGTAATACATTGATATTTTCGAGGGTTCTTTCTATTTGTTTCTCTATATCACAAGGATATACAACCTCACCTTTATTGTTGATACTGGCGGTTCCCGAAATATAGACATGCCTTCTATCACCATAATCAACAGCAGTTGCCCGTTCAAAAGCAACCCCATATTCAGTTGTCGGATTCAGATGTGAAGAGCCCAGAAGATATTTTATTTGTTCTTCTTTTATTCCGTTTATCGCATAAGCCTCCATCAGCATAAGTACCTCCGGATATATATATCGTCCTTCAATACCTGTACTGGCAATAAAGTGCGTATCTTTTGTAAGACCTTCTCCCGAAAAATGATTATTCCGGGCCGTAACCATACCGGCATACTGCACATCAACATCCTGTACATATATCCATGTACGAATAGCGTTATCTTTCAGCGTACATCCGTTTTCCTGTAAGGAACGACTGTATGTATCAAATACACTACCCGTTTGTGCGACTACATCTCCTCGTCTTTCATACATTTGGGTATGAAAAAGATGTTCATAATCCGGACGTTTTACTTTCAGACAAAATGCTGTTTTTTCTACAGAAACTTCAGAAACGAAATAAACAAACATCGCTACTTTATTACCGTTAAGAGGAGCTTGTTGAACTACAGAAACGGCAACATCTGTTTCTTTTTTAATTAATCCGGACTGATTAATAGCGTCACTTACAAAATAGCGTTTCCAAACAACCGAGGCATTTTCCAGCATTTCTGATTGAGATAAACGCAGCAAAGACTTTTCAATCAAATCGAACTGTATCTGACAATTAGTATACGATTTCAATGATAATTCTATCAAAGCATGAGTTTCAATCGCATTTTCATTTTCTGTCGATGCTATTTTTATACAGGAAAATAAATCGGTATATTCTATAGATTGATATTGCATAAACGTACATTCAAATTTTAAGTATCTTATCCGTATGATCAATATTTCTCAGCGCCATCTTTAATCCATTCATTCAACAGAGTGATGTCGTCCCCTTTCAAACTGGAAATTCCTTTATGATGATCATAATTTAAGCCCACAATTTCATTTTCTTTGGTCAATACATCCATCAGGAAACTTTCTTCCGTAAAAAGGGGATAAACCCGCTTCTTAGTTGATTTCCTTGACTGCGCATCCACCAAATTTTCATAACTCTTGTCGGCTGTCAGGTAAAGATTTCCGGAAACACGGTCGCCACTACCATGGCAAGCGACACATTGTCTGAAAACCTGTTGTTGGATGCGGCTATATGCCAAAAGATTGATTTCTTCTTCCGGCAATATGATATTACTGCCTGACAGAGGATCTATCGGGGATTCATAGAAAACATACATGGTCTCTTTTCCTGTCCGGACCAAAGCCAGACGGAGATAAGTCGCATTTTCGGGAACATTATCCAAAGTCACATTTACGAGTTTGTTTTCCTGTGGTTTGGAAAGTACTTTGGATGAAACGGGAGTCGTAGCTCCTTCATTGGTATACAAGCCCAAAATGATTTCATAATCCGAAGTAGAAAATGCTCCGGTATGCAAAAACCTAAAAGATGTTGATACGGATAATCCTGTTTGTTTTTCTTTCTCAGGATATATATCACCACTATCACATGAACTTAAAAATGCTACTGATATCAAACAACAGATATAAATATATTTTTTCATTAGAAATTTGTTATTCCTGATTTAGAAAGAGAATTGTAACATCACTGTAGCCGAATGTTGCGCCAAACCTAAATCGTCATTGTCTCTTGCCAATTGGTTACTATGTCCCCATTTGCCCAGATATTGATACATGGCCTGTAATTTCAGGTTATAACCAAACAAATAATAATTGGCTCCGATTGCAGGCATATTTAAGAGACCATCTTCCGTCAAAGAGTTTCTGTCCATCAAATCGTATCGAAGAGCAGCCTGTAATTTATTTGTTACAAAATAGCCACCCTGAACATATCCACCTAAGAAGTCATACGATTTTGAGACTCTTTGCATTTTGGTGAATTTCATATTCATGTAATAGGCTTCCGCCGATAAATACCAACGATTGTATAACCAGGCAAATTCAAACCCGGCCCTGAAGTCATTACTGCTTTCCCATTCGGCTTCTACATTATAAGAAGCGGAAAGCGCCAGTAATAATTTGTTATTATTCAAATCATCGATATTACCCTGATGAGAAGGCATACTGCCTTTAGGCATAAACGCAAACCGTCCGGCATACAACAAGGAAGGAATCCCCAAATCATCACTCATTGTTTTCTGAGCAGTATTAACGTTTCCACCTGTTCCATTGAATATACCCAGATTATATTCCCATTTTTGATCCAGTAAACCATGCATCATGAAACCTAAATCAAATCCGGTAGCAAATGTAGGATTCACAGCATTCAAAGAATGAGGAATATTAACCGGTGTTGTCAAAGATGTAGGTAAAACCGGAAAAAGCGTTTCTCCCAATGTTACCAAATAAGCCTGATTATAGGGAGTCTTGAATTTTCCGACACGAAAACGTAACTGGTCTTTTAAGTTTACATCAAACCAAGCCTGCTGAAGAAGAGCGCCGCCCGTTTTACCGGCATTCAGCGCAAAGTTAAATGTCAGTTTATTGAACGCACGTCCTGAAATACCGATGATCGCATTAGGAATGGCAAAACCACTATTGGCTATATTATCCTGATCGGCAGCATCAATACCTTCATCATCGTAATAATTGAAGTTTGCTGTCGTTTGTATTAATGTATAAGGTTTGAATAAAAAATCCCCGGCTTTAGATTGAATAGAAATCCCTTTCTTTCCTGCCATGGGAATAACATCACTTTCAATGTATTTATCAACAGGTTCTTCTTGTCCGAATACATGGAGTGAACAAAATAAACTAAGTAAAACGATGTGCTGAATTTTCATCTGATCTTGTATTTATGTTACTATAAATAATTCCGAATATTGATTATAATGATCTTAAGAACATAATCAAGGCATCTCTGTCCTCTTTACTCATACGTGAAAATAATTCTCTTGAAACTCCGCCTTCTCCACCGTGCCACATAATGGCTTCGATAAAATTACGGGCTCTTCCATCGTGTAAGAATTGATTATGTCCGTTTACAGCTTCCTGCAGACCGATTCCCCATAAAGGCGTTGAACGCCATTCACATCCCATTGCTAAACCTGCCTTGTATTTACTATCCAGATCAGGTCCCATATCATGTAAAAGAAAATCGCTGTAAGGATGGATTGTCTGGTTGCACAACCACGGCAAACGGGTTCCGTTGATCAACACCGGAGCATCCTGCCTGGTATGTAAAGTTGGGGTATGGCACAAATGACATTTGGCCTCATAGAATTTTTCTTCTCCTTTTTTGATGGTTTTATCGTTTACGTAACGTCTTGCCGGAACACCTAATGCACTCAGGTAAAGATCTACATCCTCCATATCCCTGGTTGATATCTGGATTCCATAGTGGGTATATCCCAATATCTGGGATTGCCCTTCGGCTACTTCCAGCGGATAGCGGTCGTTCGTAACACCCAGGTCACTTGAAAAGCCTAATTCTACGGTAAGATCAGAGTGATTAGCTTTGTTTCCGCCAACACCAATTTTATCCACATGCCGGTCCTGTATACGGTTTAATTTCCCGGAGATTCCATATTCCGGATAATTACTTCTGCGTTCAAGTTCTTCCAACTCATTCGGATCAAGCGCCATGATTTGCCCCATACCTACGTGCCGGAGAGGAATACGAACATCAATAATCAAATCTTCCGGAGCGATGTTATCGGCATACCATTCACTGATTTTGTAATGAGGTCTTGCCAGTTCATATTCTTCTCCATCGGGAAATTTATACTTTTGATAAGTATATTCCACACTCACTTTTCCTTCCGCCTGAATTCCATAAATAGCCTGATCATGAAGTACCCGTCCGTAGTTGCGAAAAAAGCCTCCATTTGTTTTGGTGATATAAACCAGCATGGCAGAAAAACCATCACCGGATTTTCCGGTCGAATAAGTTCTTCCTGCATTGCGGTGACAGCTACCACAGGAATAACCTGCATATAGAGGACCCAACCCGCCTTGTTGTTCGCCGGCGCCGGCATCGCTGCTACGAGGATCATCATACAACTTATCTCCATTGTAAAAACGTTGCAACAGACTTCCTGTAACCCAAGCTGCGGGAGTATCGTAAGCTGTGGTTCCGGTAGCGAAGATCGTTGAAGTCCCTGCCGACAATTCTTCCGGAAGTGCCGGTTTTCTGTTGGGTTTCAAAATTAAGTCATCTTCCTCCTGGGTACAAGAAAATAAGAAAACGCTAAAAATAACCGCTAATAACTTTAAAAAATATTTCCGCACCATATTATTATCGAAAAAAACGTATTTGTATGAATACGCAAAAACTCGCATAGCTGTTTTTACACAACCGTGCGAGATTTTGAAGAATTTAATATATAATTGATTATGGCCAATAATTAATCTCTCAATGTTTGAACTTTAGTAATTGTTTTTTCTAGTTCGGAACAAGCTGCCATAGCTTCATCAACAGCTGGTCCTGTCAAATTATCTCTGAAAGGAGCCTGTATACTACCAATTTTATTGTAAGCATTATCAATTGCATCCAGTATTTCTTTGTCTAATTCAGCATTGCGTTCTTTTACATAAGCAGACAAACTTGCGCCTCTGTTTCCTTCACGTCCGCCAAGATAAGAATTTCTGATACTTACAATATTGTTTTTATAATCATCCAAAGAGTTCCAACTCATCCAGGATTCCACATCCAATACAGCTTTTGCAAGATTTCCTCCTACTGCTGTTTCATTCGGACCTCCGATTTTTTGAGCGCCTACTTCATCAGCAATAGTATAACAACCTTCAATGATAGCATCAATAGCATCGGATTGTGCGATAAAAGCACCCGCTATTTTTCCTGAATTTTTGAATTGGTATGCATAACTTGGATTAGCCGGAGCATATTCAGCAGCTTCCAACGCTTCAGCATCTCTTTCTTCGAGCGCATCTACGCCTGCCCATGAGGACCATAATTTAAGACAATCATCACGAAGCAATTCGGTTACAACCATTAAGTATTCGAATTCGCGATCTGTTATGGAAGTCTTTGGTTTTCCATTTGCAAATATAAAATATTCAATCGTGTGAAATCCTCTTACATTATAACCTAAAGCGCCAGCATCGATTGGTCCGCTACCATTTAATACTTTGTTGATCTGAGTCTGGTCTAATGGCCATGAATCCAATAACGGATCAAGTCCCTGAAGATTGGCAGGCCCGAACAGGAATGCTTCACTTTGCTCCCAGGGAATACGGGTGGCACGCCAGGCATCACAAGCCGCTTTGATCTTTTCCGGTGTTACACCTTCTTCCATCGCAGCGACAGCACCATAAAGGGTCCACGCTTTATTTTTCATATCCTGGTAAGTAGGAACAACTGTTTTATCAACATAGTCGTTTATTATTGCGGATACATCACCATATCCACCGCCGCCATTGTCGTCTCCACCATCAGAGTCGTCACTACAAGCTGTAAAGCCTAACAATAAACTTGCTACAAATAAATAATAACTTATCTTTTTCATTTGTTTTTAATATAAATTAATGATTTTAGTTTTTGAAGAACCAGCCGACATAACCGACACTGATTCCGAATGTATTTTCGTTATTTAAATCTCCGTCACTGATTCTGCGTGTTCCATAATCGGCCTTAACCACTAAATTGGGAAGTGGAAAATAATTGACTCCAAAGCTGAAAACATTTCTTTTGAAACGGGAATCTGCTGTTACCCCTTGTTCTACTTTTTCCATCGTGTTATAATATTCATAATGCACAAAAGGATAAAGTTTTTCTTTCAGATCAAAAAATGAAAGCACATTGTAACCGGCTTCGGCATAATAAGTCATTGCACCCTTAGCAACAGACGTACGGGAATACGGAGCGTTTTTAGATAAAGTAGAATTTATTTTAGAAATTTGTTTTGAATCACCCAGGTTTCCATATAAGAAGTTGCCTCGAGCCAACACATTGTGACCTTTATATTGAGCATCTGCAGATAAAATAGACACCTGACCGTTAACTGCCGCCATTTTCTGGGGTTTGCTGGCATTTTTTGCCGTATTTCCAAGGTATCCTGAAACTCCGACCCTAAGTCCTTTTACTCCTGAATAATCAAACCTGGCTACAAAAGCCGGACTGGTCATTGTAGTGGTTTCGAATACACCTTGTTTTCCTGAACCCACCCAATAATCAGAAGAAAATCCCATCGGATCGAGTCCGTTAACCACCATCAGGTTATATTCAAAAGCCTTCAACTTTCCGAAAATAGAAATTCCTGTTTCATGCCAGGTACATGGGATCAAAGCGGTTTCTCCTTCCGGACGGGTTGTTCCGAAATAAAAAATAGGTTCGTGATGCGCATTGGTAAGTCCGACCGGAACAATCATGTGTCCGGCACGCACGTTCAATTTATTATTCAGGAATATTTTGGTAATATGTAATTGCTCCAAAACCACTTCTCCTCCTTTTTCTATTTCCGTTTCATATTCACGGGCTTCACCTCCGGGACCATATTCTATTTCCATAGCAGAACCGGCGCCTCCATATTCAATTTCCAGTTCAGAACCTAAGATAATATCATCACGAAATTTATAATCAAAAGCCATGATTGCACGAGGCAGGGAAATGTAACTTCTCTTATCTTTAGGAGCTCCGGCAGGATCCGTATACCGGTCTGGTCCATAATTCATTTGTTGAAACAAAAATTCACCATATCCTCCAAAACGAAACTTTTTGTATTCGTCTGTTGTATTTTGAGCAGGGATTGTATCATTCGCTAAATGATTATTCTCTTCACCAAATACCTGGATTGAAAAAAACAAAGTAGCGACAATACAAATAGCATTTTCAAGAAATTTATTCATTGACAACTATATTTAAATTTTACGAGTGCAAATTTAGAACTATACAAAAAAACTCACAATCCCTAAAAATTGTGATATTATAACATTTTCAAAAGAAGCAATCCCTATTTATGATGATTTTTGAACATTTAAAAATCCGGAGATAACATTACTTTCGATTTCCTTAATCGCTAATTTATCGAGCAAAGCCTTTAATTCAGGAGGAGTTATTTGTTGATTTTTATCAGTAAATGCCCGATCAGGATCAGGATGAACCTCAAGCATAAGTCCTGAAAAATTAAAATCCAATGCCTTTTGAGAGACTTCCCGGAGAAGCTTCCGGTCTCCTGTGATATGACTGGGATCACAAAATAAGGGTAAAGTTGGAAATTCCCGCTGCATTTCAAACAAAGCTTCCCAGCAAGGATCATTCCTGTAAATACCGGATTGATAAGAAATGAATCCTCTGTGAACGCCTACGATCCGCTTACATCCGGCATTATAAAATCGTTCTACTGTTCCGATCCATAATTTCAAATCCGGGCCAATGGGATTTTTAATTAAAACAGGAATATTCGTCCCTTTTACGGCTTCGCACAGGTCATTGATACAAAAAGGATTTCCTGTAGTACGCGCACCTATCCAAAAGAAATCCACTCCTGCTTTCAAACATTGCTCTACATGTTTAGGAGTTGCAACTTCTACGCAAACTTTTAATCCGAACCGTTCTTTTATTTCTTTTATCCAGGGAAAAGCCACCTCTCCTACTCCTTCAAAACCTCCCGGCCGGGTACGTGGTTTCCAAAGTCCGCATCTGAAAGCAACGACATTGGGGATTTTGCTCAAACCTTCGGCTACGCTTATCATTTGTTCGAAATTCTCGGCGCTACAGGGTCCTGCGACAACAGGCAGATTTATATTTTCAGGAACAAGCCATTTTTCGACAGGTTCTATCGGCAGATTATATATATCATTTTCTTCCATACAATTTTCGATTCTTGGGATCGCCAAAAGTAGTGAGAAGAAAGATGCCGGTCAATCACTATATATTGTTAAAAACTTATTGGTTATAGCTACATGTTGGGATACGGAAAGGGAAGATCTAAAAATACCGTTCCCAAATCCATTTCGGCACCAACCGCCAGAAAAAAACAACAAAATTCCACCTAAACGGCAAATAAACAGCTCGTTTTTGTTTCTCAATGGCATAAAAAATACTATCAATAGCTTTTGACAGAGGTACTACCAAGGGATATTTCACATTTGAAAGGAAATCTGTACTAATAAATCCAGGCATTAAAGTTGTAAATTTAATAGGTAATTTTTCGTGCCGGGCACGTTGAGCCAGACAATCAACATAATGTCTCATATAACGTTTGGTCGCTGAATAAGCCGGAGCCTGACGCAAACCTCTCACACTGGCAACCGATGAAGTGACAACAATATGTCCTTTATGATCATGTGCTTTGAAATAGTTATAACCAAAAACAATTAACCTTGTAAAAGCCAATGCATTGGTTTGCACTGTTTGTATTTCAATCTCCGAAATCAATTCTTCTGTAGCTTTTCCGTATCCGGAATTAAGGATTAAAATATCCATCCCTCCCATGCAATCAATTAAGGATTGAAGTTCGGCTGTTGCAGAATCTTCACAAATATCCATCGGTTGTACAAGGATATGTTTCGGATATTTGTCCTTGATTTCTTCTAATAATTCTGTGCGACGACCGGTAATACCAACCAGACAATTCATTCTGGCATAACGTTCCGCGAGCGCCCTACCTATACCGGAAGTTGCACCAACGATAATAATTCTTCTCATGTTATTTTTTCTTTGACTTTGCCAATTCCTTATTTTCTTTAGCCCGGTATTCCACGATCTTTTTTACCAAATTTGCCGGGATCTCTTGATCCAGGGGAAAACGGATGGTTCCTTTATTGGTTTTGTATCCTGACAATTCTTCTTTGAATACTTCAATAGCTTCCGGTCCGGGGAAAAGACTTACATGTTTCGTGAAACCTGCAAAATAAATCAATACACGTCCATAAAGCTTATAGCCAGGCATCTCCCAGGAAATTCGTTCCTCTGCATCGGGAACTGTTTCTAAAATAACGGTTCTCAACTGAACTAAATGTGCCTTTACGTTATTATTTGCCAAAGCAATGTAATCATCCACCGTAGTGGGTTTTGTTGTTTCCATGATGTGATGTTGATTTTATATTGGTAATTTATGTCATACTGAATAAAATTTATCTTCATTCCATTTTAGAGGATTTTGATTTATGTAATTTTCTATACGTTGATATTCTTTTTGATGGCGTATAATACGATCATAGAAACGAGGTTGCCATTTGAAATCAGGATCAATTTTACGAGCACTGGCAGTTACACTTGATTTGAAACCACGTATAACAGATGAGAGATTTTTGGATTGGGGTGTAAATTGTTTTTTTGGAAGAATTTCATCTGTTGCGGGTGGTGGTATTGTATTTGTTATGAGTATCACGATTGTTGTGGGTGTGGTAATTGTAGAGACGCAATGCATTGCGTCTCTACCGCCGTTGTTGAGACCATCTGATTCATTATATTGGTTCTTACCAATCACAATAATGGCATGAAAATGATTCGGCATAATAACAAAATTTCCTAATGATATATTCATATCCGGACGTAAATCAATTGTTCTTATCCATTCCGTTTCAACGATTTTACCTATTTCTGACAATTGCATTTCTCCATCTTCAATTTCTCCAAAATAATAAAACTGATGTTGGGTACAAATTGTAATAAAATAGGCTGCATCTTGGTGATAATTCCACCATGGTGCACGGGCTGATGGAACGCGATATCTATTGTTATACTTATTTAATTGGTTAGTCATAGGTTATTTGGTTTAAATGTTGGTTATTATGGAAAACATAGACGTTTATGCAAATCCGTAGAGACGCAATGCATTGCGTCTCTACAATCGCAAATATCACAACTGTCCTTAGATAAAAAACATCCCTTATATTCCCGTCAAACGACCCAAATATAAGGAATATTTTTAGTATTGATTCGAAAGCCGGTATTACTCAGCCAACAAAATTTCCAGAATCTGACAGGCAGCTTTCGAAACCGGAGAACCAGGTCCGAATATAGCAGCTACGCCTGCTTTATAAAGGTAATCATAATCCTGAGCCGGAATTACACCGCCGGCAATTACAAGAATATCTTCCCGTCCTAATTTTTTGAGTTCCGCTATAACCTGAGGTACCAGTGTTTTATGACCTGCAGCAAGTGAAGAAACACCCAATACATGCACATCATTTTCAACAGCCTGACGGGCAGCTTCTTCCGGCGTTTGGAACAACGGACCCATATCCACATCAAATCCACAGTCGGCATAACCTGTAGCTACTACTTTAGCTCCACGGTCGTGACCATCTTGTCCCATTTTAGCAATCATGATACGTGGCTGACGGCCTTCTTTTTTCGCAAATTGTTCCGCCAACTCGCATGCGCGTTGGAACGTCGGATCTTGTTTTGTTTCTGATGAATACACGCCTGATATTGTTCTGATGGTTGCTTTATATCTTCCACACACTTTTTCACATGCATCGGAAATTTCTCCCAATGAAGCACGGAGGTGAGCCGCTTCTACAGCCAATCCAAGTAAGTTACCTTCTCCTGTTTCGGCACATTTGGTAATAGCAGCCAATGCTTTCTGAACGGCAACCTCGTCGCGCTTAGAACGAAGTTCTTTCAAACGGGCAATCTGTTGTTCACGTACAGCCGTATTGTCCACTTCCAGGATATCGATCGGATCTTCTTTTTCCAAACGGTATTTGTTCACACCAATAATAGTCTGATTTCCGGAGTCAATTTTAGCCTGTGTACGGGCAGCAGCTTCTTCAATACGCATTTTCGGCAAACCGGTTTCGATGGCTTTGGCCATTCCTCCGAGTTCTTCCACTTCCTGAATCAAAGCCCAGGCTTTATCAGCCAATTCATGAGTCAGCGTTTCTACATAGTAAGAACCGGCCCAAGGATCGATTTCTTTACAAATAAAGGTTTCTTCCTGGATATAAATCTGAGTATTACGGGCAATACGGGCAGAGAAATCGGTAGGTAAAGCAATCGCTTCATCCAGAGCATTGGTATGTAGTGACTGGGTATGTCCCAAAGCAGCAGCCATCGCTTCGATACAAGTACGTCCCACATTATTGAAAGGATCCTGTTCGGTAAGCGACCATCCGGAAGTCTGGGAATGCGTACGCAACGCCAGTGATTTCGGATTTTTAGCACCGAAACTCTTCACTATTTTTGCCCACAGCAAACGGGCGGCACGCATTTTAGCAATTTCCATGAAATGGTTCATCCCAATTGCCCAGAAGAAAGAGAGACGCGGAGCAAAAGCATCCACATCAATACCTGCATTGATACCTGCACGAAGATATTCCATACCATCGGCCAAAGTATAAGCCAACTCAATATCTGCTGTTGCACCGGCTTCCTGCATATGATAACCGGAGATGGAGATAGAGTTGAACTTCGGCATTTTCTGGGAAGTATATTCGAAAATATCAGCAATGATACGCATAGAGAATTCCGGTGGGTAGATATAAGTATTACGTACCATGAATTCTTTGAGAATATCATTTTGAATGGTACCGGCCATTTCTTCCAGTTTAGCACCTTGTTCCAATCCTGCATTGATATAAAATGCCATTACAGGAAGAACTGCCCCATTCATAGTCATAGATACAGACATATCCTTCAGGGGAATTCCGGCAAACAAGACTTTCATGTCTTCCAAAGAACAGATAGATACTCCGGCTTTACCCACATCACCTACTACACGCGGATGATCGGCATCATATCCACGGTGTGTAGCTAAGTCGAAAGCTACGGAAAGACCTTTTTGACCGGATGCCAAATTCCTGCGATAAAACGCATTGGATTCTTCTGCTGTAGAAAATCCTGCATACTGGCGGATTGTCCACGGACGCATAGCATACATTCCGGTATATGGTCCGCGGAGGAAAGGAGGTACACCGGAAGCATATCCCAGATGTTCCATTCCTTCCAGGTCTTCTTTTGTATAGACCGGTTTCACGGCAATATGTTCGGGAGTCAGCCAATCAGCTTTGATCCCATTTTCCTGTGACCATTTTGCAGCATTATGAGCAGCAAAACCGTCGCTATTGATATTTATATTTTTGAAATTCGGTTTCATGCGATTCTTTTTTTATTGACACAAGTTCTGCGTACTCATATTTATTTTATCACTAATCTCTCGTTGAATGATTGTAATGTTTCCAATACATTGCTGCGAACATTGACAATTTCTATGCCCTGGGCTTTCAATTCATCCGCATTGGCAGGAGCTCCGGCAACGACCAATATCTCTTTACCTTTAGTCAAAGCATAAGCTTCTGAAGTAAATGCAGGATATTCATCGTCACTTGAACAAAGTACAATCACATCAGCATTGGCTTCACGGGCAGCTTTTACCCCGGCTTCTACAGTTTCAAAGCCAAGGTTATCAATTACCTGATAACCGGCGCAGCCAAAGAAGTTACAAGAGAACTGGGAACGAGCAAGACGCATCGCCAGATTACCGATAGTCAGCATAAATATTTTCGGTGTTTTTCCTAACTTTTCTGTTACCAAACGTAAAGATTCGAATTCACTACTCAAACGATTGAATCTCAATGTTTCTATAGAAGAATTTTCTTTTCCGCAACCACAATCTGCCGTATTTTTCTCGATTTTTTGCAAAGCTTTTTCGGTAAAATTAGGGAATTGATTGGTTCCCAAAAGTATTTCACGACGTTGCGAAACCGCTTTGAAACGGGCATTAGCTGATGCATTCACTGCTTTCTGAATTTCGCCGGATTTAACCGATTCAAAAAATCCTTTCTCGTCTGTTTCTAAGAAAAGCTTCCAGGCTTGTTCTGCAATGGAAACAGTAAGTGTTTCAATATAATATGAACCTCCGGAAACATCTGCAATTTTATCCAGATGAGCCTCTTCTTTCAATAACAATTGCTGGTTACGTGCAATTCTCTCTGAAAAATCATCCGGATTTTTGTATGTTTGATCAAAAGGAGAAACCAACAGAGAATCTACTCCTGCAATACCGGCCGACATTGCTTCCGTTTGCGTACGCAACATGTTTACATGTGCATCGTAAACTGTTTGATTGAATGTGGACGTTTCTGCTAAAATATTCATTTTTGCAGCCTCATCAGAAGCTCCGAAAGCACGGGTGATTTCTGCCCACAGCCAACGAGCCGCACGGAATTTGGCTATTTCCATAAAATAGTTGGAAGAGATTCCGAAATTGAATTTGATTTTTGATGCAACAAGAGAAGCATCCAAACCGGCATCAGTAAGTTGTTTCATTAATTCGCTTCCCCAGGCAAGGGCATAACCTAATTCCTGTGTAATATACGAACCTGCATTGTTAAACAAAACAGGATTAATGCCCAACACCCTGAAATCAGGAGAGTCTTTGGTTAGATTAACAGCCTCAATCATTTGGTTAAGGGTATCTTCCGTTGTTTTTCCCTTTCTCAACAGAGGACTTATAAAATCTACATTAACAAAACAGGTAGTTTTTTTCAGATCAACACCTTTGGCATTGAAATAATCTATCAGGATTTTTGTCAATTCTACCGAACGGAGGCGGCAGGTTTTGAAGTTTAATTCTACGCACTGAGGACAAATACCTTCAAGCAGCACTGCCATATTTTCAGCCTTAACATCTTCCCGGTCAATTATAAATCCTAAGGAAGTGATTCCTTTATTCAGAATGTCAAGCGCTTTTTTATTCGCAGCTTTGAAGTCATCTACCTCGATATCCTGGCGTACCAACCAGTCGTTATCTTTTTTAGTACCGCGAACATACGGAAATTCTCCCGGAAGAGCGTCCGTTGTTTTCAAACTTTGAATGTCTTCTGCCCGGTAAAAAGGGTTGACATTGAATCCTTCATTGGTTCTCCAAACTAATTTTTTCTCGAAATCGGCCCCCTTGAGGTCAGCTACGATTTTTTCCATCCATGCTTCTGTACTTACAGATGGAAATTCGGAGAAAAGTTTTCCTTTTGATTCTGACATAATTTATTCTGTTCGTTAATTAAATTATTTTCGTGCCACAAAAGTAGTGAAACTTTTCCGGTCTTGATGCAAAAAGAGAGAAATTTGAATTGGGAGTGGTGAATTGAGGATTGAGGGTTTTATTTTTAAGGGTGATTGGTTTGTTGTATGATAATTTCTGTTATTTTTGCACACAACTAAATAATACTTGAAACTATGCGGAAAAACGACTATGTGCTCAATATGACCATCATCGGAATGCTTTTTTTTGTATTCGGGTTTATTACCTGGTTAAACAGCGTTCTGATTCCTTTCTTAAAACAAATATGTCAATTGACTGATTTTGAAGCTTATTTTGTCAAATTCTCCTTTTATAGATCTTATTTTGTGATGGCACTACCTTCTTCCTGGATACTTAAAAAAACAGGTTTTGCCAAAGGAATGGCTATCGGATTATTTGTCATGGCCGCAGGTTCACTCATTTTTATTCCGGCAAGTAAAAGTGGTGATTATAAGCTGTTTCTAATCGGTTTATTTGGACAAGGTACTGGTCTGGCATTATTACAAACAGCTTCCAATCCGTATGTTACCATTTTAGGACCTATGGAAAAAGCGATGCAACGGATCAGTATCATGGGGATTTGCAATAAAGTAGCCGGAATGATCGGGATATTCCTGCTAAGTATGGCACTTTTCGGAAATATGAACGAATTATCTGAACAAATCAATATGGCTGAAGGAGGAGAAAAAGCAGCGTTATTGAACCAGATGGGAGAACGTATCATTTTCCCATATCTAGGAATCAGTGTCGGTTTAATAATACTCGGAATAAGCATTCTCTTTTCCAAATTACCTGAAATACAACCGGAAACACCGGTTGAAGAAAAAAACGGAACAACAAAATCTATCTTTCACTATCCTTATTTATGGCTGGGAGTACTCAGTATTTTTGTATATGTCGGATCTGAAGTAATTGCCATAGATACTCTTCCATTATATGCGGCTTCACAAGGTGTGGATGCAAAAATAGCATCTCAATTGGGTTCTTAT
Source organism: Bacteroidales bacterium (assembly GCA_031552335.1). GTDB lineage: Bacteria > Bacteroidota > Bacteroidia > Bacteroidales > Azobacteroidaceae > JAISFI01. The sequence goes on from JAVBMQ010000126.1 coordinate 17,822, forward strand.
TGTTTGATTGCTCTTACCATAGGATATTTATGCGGGATTGTAACTGTCCCCAAATATATTTCTCAAAATAAAGCACTGGTTATCTGTGCCACACTGGATATTGTTTTTGTTTCTGCCGCTTTATTAACAAATGGAATAACATCTATCGTATGTATTATTTTATTGAGTTTTGCCCACTCTCTGATGTGGCCCGGGATATGGCCCTTAGCCATCGACAAATTGGGAAAACAGACAGAAATAGCCTCTGCCTTTTTGATCATGGGAATTGCCGGGGGAGCCTTATTACCCTTACTTTATGGAGCCTTTGCCGATTATTTGCATCATATGAATGTGGCAAATTATCGCCAGATTCCGTATATCATCCTGATACCCTGTTACCTGTATATTGTTTTTTATGCTCTAAAAGGGCATAAAATAGGAAAAGTGAAATAAAAATGTATATGATCCGGCTGCCTGAAAATATTGCACACTTTGCCAACGGGATGGCATTTATGTTTTTTGTACTTCTCAGCATCAGATTATATGAGTACAGAAATCATAACCGATTGATGAGATTCTTTTTTTGGGAAATGCTATTTTTCTCATTCATAGAATTATCTAATATGATTTATTTAATAGACGGAATATGGGACAATGATTATATCTCAAATATCAGCCTTATATTTGATTCCTTGACAGTACCTGTCAGTATGATATTCATGTTTGAAATTATTTCACCGGGATGGGTTACCCTCCGGAAAATGATTTTCCTTTTGTCGCCATCAATACTGTTTTTAATTTTTTACATTATATTTCCAAGTTGGACTTTGTTCTACGCAAACACGATTTATTCTAATATTTTGGGAATTATCACTGTTGTCATTGTATTTCTCGCCTCTTCTAAATACGACAACTATATTAAAAAGAATTTTTCATACACAGAAAACATGAGCCTTTCCTGGCTCCGGTGGATTATTACACCTTTATATCTGACTTTATTCGTCTGGACTTTTATCATTTGGCAACCAAGTTGGCTGGGAGATGCTTTTTACTATCTTTTTACGGTAATCATATGGATGTTTATTTACCATTTTTTATGGAAACATGTGATTATTGATGTCCCGGAATTACTCAACCCTTTTTCCAAAACGAAAGAAGAAGATCTCATCATTTCTGTCGGCGATATGATGGATTATGATAATAATCACCCTTTTGCACAAAAGTTAAATAATTGTATGGAGAACGACAGGTTATTTCTCAATCCGAAACTGAGTATTGCTGATTTAGCAGCTGTAGTTGGAACTAACAGGACTTATCTCTCTGATTACCTCAACAAACAATTACACACTACTTTTTACGAGTATGTCAATACTTTCCGGGTGAAGAAAGCTTGTGAATTATTAGATACCGGAGATAATATCAATCTGGAGATTATTGCCGAATCCTGCGGGTTCAATTCCCTCTCCACCTTCCGGCGGTCATTTCTCAAAGAGATAGGAACAACGCCTTTACAATACAAGAAATCCATAAGAAATTGATTATTTGTTCAAATGACTTTATTTTTGTTTTATTGACACTCTATGTATTTCTTTTTGTGAATATTTTTGAGCAAATCTATTTTTCATTAAAATCACATGATAATTTAAATAATATGAAGACAAAAATTTTACTTTTTATTTCTGTTTTATTGTTGGCCGGTTACACCCATGTACGTGCCAATGTTAATGACAGCACTGTTGTTAAAATGGGATGTACTGATCCCAAGGCGGCAAATTATGATCCGTCAGCCACTATCGACGACAAATCATGTAAATATTCTGCGGTATATGGATGTATAGACTCTAAAGCAGTAAACTATAATCCATTAGCCACAATAGATGACAAGTCGTGCAAATATGCTGTAGATACAACTGCTATTGTGTATGGATGTATGGATTCCAAAGCTGTAAACTACAATTCCAAAGCTACAGTTGATGATGGTTCCTGCGAATATGCCCCAGATTCAACTATCGTATATGGATGTATGGACCCCAAAGCTGTAAACTACAGTCCTAAAGCCACTGCCGATGATAAATCCTGCAAATATGGTGCAGACTCAACTGTAGTGTATGGATGTACTGACCCCATTGCTATTAATTATAATTCGAAAGCAACACATTATGACCATTCCTGTATTTACCCAGACAGTACGCAAATTATCCTGGGCTGTACCAATTCCAAAGCTAAAAATTACAGCAGTAAAGCCAACATTGATGACGGGTCCTGTATTTTTGAAGAATTGGTTGGAGGCTGTACTGAGCCCAATGCTAAAAATTACAATCCATTAGCAACCAAAAATGACGGTACTTGTGCATATGACACTATCGTATGGGGTTGCATGGATAAAAAGGCCTCTAATTATAATCCTGTAGCTACCAAAGAAAGCGGTTATTGTACTTATTCAAAAGAAATAAAAGGATGTACTGATATATCAGCTTCCAATTACGCTTATTTTGCGACAGTGAATGATGGTACATGCACATATGTTTCATCAAATGACACTATTATTTTTGGCTGTACTGATCATTTTGCCTTAAATTACAATATGTATGCCACGCATGACAACAAAAGTTGTATTTATAAAACAATCAAAGATGATATATATGGATGTATGGATCCAAATGCCCTCACCTACAACCCGGTTGCCACTATCGACGACAATTCCCTTTGCCAATATAACATAGCAAATGATATATATGGATGTACAGACGTCAAAGCTTTGAATTACAATAAGAAAGCAACAATAGATGATTACTCCTGTATATATGCCCGTCCGATCAATATTTATATTCCCGAAGTGGAAACAGCTATAAAAGAAGTGATCAGTGCTACTCCGGTAGATAATTGCTCCCTGGATCCGGAATCACCTATCCGGTCTGCTAAAATTATCGATTTTGTTAACAACGAAGATGGCACCGGCAGTATAAAATGGGAAATCGTACAGGAAGGATCTTCTAATCCGGTCGAAATTGACGTTACTTATACATTAGCAAGCAACGGAACCCATATGTTTTATCTGTCTATGTTATGCAGATCTGTGTTAAGATCTTCCTCTCTTGTTGGATACACGGTTGCCGCTCCATACACCGTCTCCGGTTTAACCGGAAAATCACCTGTCAACCAGGAAGAAAAGATCCAGATATATCCTAATCCTTTCAAAGACTATTTGAATGTCCAGACAGGAAACAATGAGAATAATAAAGTTTCTTTGTACTTATATACTTTAACAGGGAATTTGGTATTTACGCAGGAAAATGTACTCCAGGCAGAAATACCTACCTCACAATTTCCTGCAGGAATGTATGTTCTTAAAGTCAGGAATGAATCAGGGATTATTCAAATGATGAAGTTGATCAAAGCAAACTAAAAATTAATTACGAATTACGAATTAGGAATTACGAATGGTTTTTTTGTGCGTAAGCTAATTCGTAATTCCTAATTCGTAATTCGTAATTCGTAATTCGTAATTCGTAATTTTCACCCCCTCTTGTAATAAAAATGAAAAAGAACACACAATTCCTGTTCTATGTATTATTAGTGAATATTGCCTCTTTCTCCGAAGCAAAAACATTAACTCTTTTCACTAAAAGTGATTGTAATAATTGCAATTATACAAAGCATATGTTGGAGCAAAATGGAATTGCCTTCAGCAACAGGCCTTTGGAAGAAAAAGAAAATGCCATTGATATGATGCAGATACTGAAAGTAAATCAGTATTCTTCTTCTATTTATTTACCTGTGATAGTAGAAAATGATTCCCTGTTAATATACCCGTCGGAAACACACAACGATTCTACACTATATTTTACGATACAACATCTCATTTCTCAAAAGGAATCCTTTAACAGTAATACAAACAAGCACAAGATTGAAAAACCCTGGAAAAGAGAGGATTCTGCCGACTGTGAATTTCAATCTTTCAGTCAATATATCGTTTGTGCCAACTTCGACATAACCGAAGATGCCGAACATTTCAAAAATGTATTAATCAATGATGGTTATCTACATGCAGATATTCTCTTTTATAACAGGAAATACAGGGTATTTGCCATGCCGGTTTTTGAAGATGAGAATGAAGTAGAAATTTTGAATAAAATAAGGATGAAATACAAAGGAGCTTACCTGTTACAAACAAATGAACAATAAAAAAAGAGTTGACTTACACATGTAAACCAACTCTTATTTTTTTACTCTTAAGCTTCTTACTTCAACTTCGAAGCATTCGACATATCTGTTATTTGTTTTTCTGCTTGTTGCATCAAATTATCGGATTGTTTCTGAGCTTCAGCTTTTAACTGATTGGCTGCAGATTGAGCTGCTGCAACTGCTGCAACTTTTGTCAAAGGATTCTTTGTTTTATTTGCTTCATCAACTAATTTCTGACCTTGTTTTTCAGCTTCGCTAACCAATTTTGCACCGGCATCACGAGCCTGTTGTCGCAAAGCTTCCGCTTGCTTTTCTATTTGAGCATTAGCAGCGCCTTTGAGATCGACATTTCCTAAAGAATCGGTCAGACCGGTTACTCCAAGACCTCCCAACGCAGATGCAATAGACTGTTCTGCGAGGCTTTTCGTATCAACACTCACTTTAGGAGAAGTAAATGTTCCTCCTATTTTTACACCTAATGTATTTATTACCCCTTTTGTCAGGCTGGAAGGTAATGTAACCTTAGCCAGATAATCGATGGTCTGATCCAAGCCTGTACTTCCGGAAAGATTCATTTTAGTAACTCCCATATTCAAATCGAAAGGAGAAGTAGTCACCCTTCCATCAGCAATAGTAAACGGAATTTTCATATCCTGCGGTTTGATAGTCTTCAAACTTTCGTTCTGTAATGCCGATGCCAAAGCATTCAATACCGGCACATCAGTGATTGTAACATCGCTGGAAGACAAAGTACCACCACCGGTTAAAGCATTAAGGACAGGTGACATGTCTTGTGATAATGGCGTTTTTATATTGAAATTCACAGAATAATTACCTGTCATACTTTCAAAAATAGGAGCCATCTGCTTAATAAAATCAAATGTCTTGAAAGTCTCAGCAAAACTTACATTCTTCAAGTCTAAGCCAAAACTCACATCCGGTTGTTTGGGATTTTCTGCAGTACTGTAATAACCATTCACCTTCATACTTCCTCCGAGTGCATTCATTGAAAGATTTTTCATATCCACTTTTCCATTGTTGAGCACAATATTTCCGGTAACATTCTTCATATCGATATTGTCAAAAATAACCTCTTTCATATTTGCATTCAGGGTAAGATCCAGATTCTTCGGGACTTCAAAAGCCAACACTGGGGCAGCATCAGTCTGTGCTTCCGGTGCAGCTGATCCTTCCTGCATAAAATCATTCAGGTTCATATAGTTGGAAGAAACATTCAAGGAACCCTTCAATGTTTGATCTTTCATGAAATACGGAATGTAATTTTCCAGTTTACCACTGGCGCTGAGGTCATTCTTTCCAATTTTTATATCTGTATTACTCAATTCTGCATATTTAGGATTGAAAGCCAGCATCGCAGAATTGATCAGGACATCAGGAATACCTTCCGATTTGAAATTCATTCCTTTCAACCCCAATGTTCCCGAAGCTTTGAACTGGTCATAAGCTCCTTTTTCGATCATTGACATGGCTCCGATAAAATTCAGGTTGGCATCCAACTCACCATTCAATTGCATACCGGCTTCCAAAGGATAAATGTCCTTGATCATTCCAAGATTCAATTTACCGCTAGCCGTCAAATCAATATTCGGGTCAGTCATTGGATGAGACATTTTCAAACGCAGATCAAACGGATTTCCTCCCAGGTTGAAATGCAATTTACTGACATCCACCAAGGTTTTATCCAAATCTCCGCCCGGACTATTAACTAAAAGATTCAACTGAATATCATTCAGCGATTTAGGAAGTGCCGGATATTGAAATTTACCATTAGCCACACCCAATAATACTTCAAATGCAGGATAAGACTCTCCCTCCATTGTTCCTTTTGCAGAAGCCTGGAATTTCACTTCGCCTTCTGCTTTCAGGTCTTTGAAATCTTTGGCATAAATGGCTGGAACCAATGAAAGCAAATCTTTGAACTGAATCTCAGGAGCATCTACCTTCAGGTCCATATCTATTTTGGAAGTATCAGGCATAGATACCCAACCATCTATATTGGCATGTATGGCATTGATATCCAGGTTCGATTTTTCAATTGTATACTTCTGATTTTTAAGATCTGCCTGTAAATCCAGATTAGTGGCTATCTTAGCATTATTCAGATAAGGAATATTATCCATTATAAAGGTCAAAGCCTCAATAGAGGAAGTCGTCTCAATATTGGTTACATCAGCAGTCATATCTCCTTTCAAAGTTCCGGTGAAGTTCTTAATTTCCGCCTTCATTTTAGCTTGTAAATCTTCATAGGTGATATTGACACCCTCAATACTGATTTTTTCCAACTGAAGACTAAAAGGCGTAGATGCAGTATCTTCTTCTACCTCCAGCTTTTCTTCTTCAGACTTCATGATATCCCAGTTAGCCCTTCCATCCTCAAGTACCTTGGCATATAAAGAGGTATTCTTAATAATTATTTTCTTTACTTCATAACCAGAGTCTCCAAAAAGACTTTTCAGGTTGACCGTTGCCGACAATTCCTCCGACTGAATCAAAGTATCACTGGCAAAATCAGCTGTTCCTACAAGCATAAGGTCTTCAATAGAAACAGTAGCATCCGGGAAATTCCGGATAAAACTGAGGTTAAGATCTTTGAAATCCAAGGTCGCATTCAACTGCTTATTGGCTTCTTTCTTCACAATTTCTTTGATTTTACCCTGAAAAAGAAATGGCAGGGTAATTAACAATACAAAAATTACAGCAATGGTAACTCCTGTGTAAATAAAGAACTTTTTCATGATTGAAGTATTAATATAAATTTGTAGATTCTTCTTCGATATCCTGGGCCATCCCCCAGTATTTTTTAGCTAAACTAACATCTCCCAGATGATTATACGCATCTCCCAAATAATTCAAAGCCCTCACATGTTTAGGTTTGACACCTATTGCTTTGTCAAAATCATTAACGGCTCCTTCATAATCTTTCAAAGCCAAACGGTTTTTTCCCCGGTTATATAAGGCTTTGAACGACAATGGGCTCAACAGGATTGCTTTATTAAAACAAATTTCTGCTTCAAAATGTTCGTTTGTATCATATAAAGTTACCCCCTTTCTGATCCATGCATCCAGGAAGGAAGGATCCATTTTCAAAGCTTTATTGAAATTCGCAATGGCCGCACGGGCATCATGAGCCATCGTGATACATTCATTTCCCATCAGATAATACTCATTGGCATATTCCCTGAGTATATCGCTTTGCTCTTGTATTTTTTTAGAAAATTGTTCTTTCTCTTTTTTCAACGCTTGCTGCAGTTCTTCAACCTCAGTTCTCAAGCAATTGATTTGGTTCAGTTTCCGGCTGATATATCTTTTGTGCAAAGGTTTTTCAATATCATAACGGGCATGGATTGCTTTGAAAAATGTTTCGGTAAATGCCCGATAATCTCCTTTGTCAAACAAACGGATTGTTTCTGCATATAAAAAATCGGCTTCCGATTCTTTCAGCGAACGTTCAATCAGTCGTTTATCATTGAAATGCTTACTGAATTCCACAATTTCCGGACGAATAAAAATATCTGTCTTGTTGATTTGTTTCTTGAGCACCATACCTTCCAGTGATGTACAACGGCTCAATGCCACGTAAGCTTGTCCCCCGGCAAATACACCACCACTAAAATCTACTACTACATTGGAAAATGTCAGTCCCTGACTTTTATGTACGGTAATAGCCCAGGCCAGACGGAGAGGCAACTGGGTAAAAGTACCCAAGACTTCTTCTTCAATAGCTTTGGTTTCTACATTATATTTATACCGACGGTTTAACCAGATATTTTTAGGCACATCCACTTCACTACCGCTATCCAATAAGACTGTTATATCCTCTGTATCGGAAATACCCGAAACAACTCCGATAGTTCCGTTCACCCATTTCCTGTCCGGGTCATTTTTAATAAAAATCACCTGGGCCCCTACTTTAAGAACCAGATCTTTGGATGTCGGCAAACTAGATTCCGGAAAATCGCCTTCTATTTCTCCTATGCTATGATAGTCAGGTTCATTGATTTCCGACAGTTTTTTCTCATTGATATAATCCACGCTGTCACGTTTCGTTGCCAAAGTGATGAACATATCATCCGAACCCGGATTAAATGAAGGATTATAACGACTGTTGAGTACCTGCAAATCCTGAGAGACAACCGTATTATTCCGTATTTTATCCAAAATGGAAATAAAAGCCTGATCCGTCTGCCGATACACTTTTGTGAGCTCAATAGGCACCAGGAAAATCTCATTAAAAACCCTGGCCGAGAAGAAAAAAGGAGAAGGATAAAAAAGGTCAATGATCTCTTTCTGGTCGGAAGTCACCACCGGTTCCAGCTGAAAAACATCGCCTACAAATAACATTTGCTTTCCGCCAAAAGGCAAGCGGTGATTTCCCGAATAGACCCGTAAAATTTTATCAATACAATCTATGGTATCTGCCCTGACCATGGAAATCTCATCAATGACCACCAACTCCACTTCTTTAATAATCTTCCGGTGTTCACTGCGATATTTAAAAAATTCAAAGATCCGCCCGTCTTGTATACTTAAATCCTGGTCATCAGGCAACATCGGACGAAAAGGAAGTTTAAAAAAAGAATGTAAAGTCACCCCTTCCGCATTGATAGCAGCAATGCCCGTAGGCGCCAATACCACATGCTTTTTCTTTGTTGTTTCACAAAGATACTTAAGAAACGTAGATTTCCCCGTACCAGCCTTCCCCGTCAGAAAGACCGACTGGCGGGTGTGCGTAATCAGTTGCAGGACTTGCTGTAACTCGGGGTTATTAGTATCTACGGAAAAAGACATGAAATTTTGAATTTTGAATTTTGAATTTTGAATTAAAAATTAAGAACATGTTGGCAAGATTGATTCTGTTTTTCAATTCAAAATTCAAAATTCAAAACTTATAATTATTAATCAATTTTCTCAAATCCACAATAAGGAACCAATGCCTCAGGAATTCTTATACCATCCGGAGTTTGGTTATTCTCCAGTAAGGCAGCAACGATACGGGGCAAAGCCAGGGCGCTTCCGTTCAGAGTGTGACAAAGTTGTGTTTTCTTTGTCTCTGTATCTCTGTAACGGCATTTCAGGCGGTTGGCCTGATAGCTTTCGAAATTGGAAACCGAACTGACTTCCAACCAGCGTTTCTGGGCTGCTGAAAATACCTCAAAGTCAAAAGTCAGCGCTGACGTGAAACTCATATCACCTCCGCACAAACGCAGGATACGCCAGGGTAATTCTAATTTTTCGACCAATGTTTGTACATAAGCGACCATCTCTTTCAGAGATTCATAAGAATGTTCCGGAGTATCTATACGTACGATTTCAACCTTATCAAACTGATGCAGGCGGTTTAACCCACGCACATCCTTTCCATAAGAACCAGCTTCACGGCGGAAACAAGCAGAATATGCCGTATTTTTCACCGGAAGGTCTCTTTCTTCCAAAATCACATCCCGGTAAATATTGGTAACCGGAACTTCAGCTGTAGGGATTAAATACAGGTTATCCAAACCACAATGGTACATCTGTCCTTCTTTATCGGGCAATTGTCCGGTTCCATATCCGGAAGCCTCATTGACTACATATGGAGGTTGTACTTCCAGGTAACCTGCCTCCCGGGCATTCTCTAAAAAGAAATTAATCAATGCCCTTTGCAAACGGGCGCCTTTGCCTTTATATACAGGAAAACCAGCTCCTGAGATTTTCACTCCCAGTTCAAAATCTATCAAATCATATTTTTTAGCCAGATCCCAGTGAGGAAGCGCATCCGGATAAAGGTCAGGGATAATTCCTCCTGTCCTTTCAATTACATTATCTTCAGCTATTTTTCCTTCCGGGACTTCATCTGCAGGAAGATTGGGAATCTGACAAAGCAGATCTACCAATGTTTGTTCTGCTTCTTTCAAATCTGCTTCCAATTGCTTATTGCCTTCTTTCATGGCAGCCACTTTCAACCGGGCAGCTTCTGCTTCATCTTTCTTTCCTTCCTTCATCCATTGTCCTACTGAACGCGACAAGCTATTGATTTCTGAAAGATTAGCATCTAAAACTGTTTGCGTATTTTTTCTTTTCTGATCGGTATCAATTACCTTTTTGATCATTTCTCCGGCATTAAAATGCTTTTTTGCCAGTCGGGCGATCACTGCCTCCGGATTTTCGGTGATAAGTTTGATTGTCAGCATGATATATTATTGCTCAATTATGAAATTTGGGATACAAATTTTGAATTTTGAATTTTGAATTTTGAATTAGCTTACGCTTGTATTTTTTCAATTCAAAATTCAAAATTTATAATTCAAAACTCAAGAACATTTTTGCGGTAAAGTTAAAGATAATTTGTAAAATAAAAAGGCTCAAAACAAAAAAAGGCGCCCCGAAAGACGCCTTTTTATCGTATAGTAACATATTTTATGCTTCTGCAATAGGCATTACCGAAACATAAGATCTGTCATTTTTCTTTTTTCTGAATACTACGGTACCATCTACCAAAGCAAACAAAGTATGATCTTTTCCCATACCTACATTTTCACCCGGATGATGTACTGTACCTCTTTGACGGATAAGGATATTACCGGCTTTAGCAATTTCACCGCCAAAAATTTTAACGCCTAATCGTTTACTTTCCGATTCGCGTCCGTTCTTCGAACTACCTACACCTTTCTTATGTGCCATTTTCTTGAGAATTTACTAAATTAAGCAACAATTTCTTTTACATTGATCTCTGTAAACTGTTGGCGATGACCATTCAGTTTTCTGTGACCTTTTCTTCTTTTTTTGTGGAAAACAAGCACTTTGTCGCCTTTTACATGAGCTACTACTTCTGCTACCACTTTTGCCCCGTCAACAGTAGGAACTCCTACAGTTACAGCGCCATCTTTATCAACCAACAATACTTTATCAAACTCTACGGTTGCACCGTGCTCAGCATTGAGGCGATGAACATACAGTTTCTGACCTTTTTCAGCTTTGAACTGTTGTCCTTGAATGTCTACAATTACGTACATCTGTTAATATAAATTACAGGTTACCTCCCGGGGGTGGATTTTATGCTCTAAAATCACTTGATTTACCCTCTGCAGAATTTCAGCTTGCAAAATTAGTGCTTTATTTTGATATGTGCAAATCTTTTTTGCTATTAAATTATGAAACTATTTAAACTTTAGAATGAATATTTACATAGAAAAGCTTCATTTCCTACTTAATTCCGTATTTTAGATTTATTTATAAGTCTTCCCCTGTTTTTTTTCAAACAGAAAGCTTACTTTTGCAGCCTGAAACTGATTAAAAGAATTATGAAAAGTAAACAATCTCTTTGGATAGCACTGATTGTCGTGCTGGTATTGATCATTGCCGGCGCCGTTTATTACATCCTGAAACAAAAAGAACAGATGTATGAAATGGTAGAACAAAATGCTCTGGAGAAAAATGAACTTTCCGAAGAATACAACGATTTATCACTTCAATATGAAGGTGTTAAACAACATATCAGCAATGACTCCCTGGCCGCTTTGGTAGAACAGGAGCAAATGAAAGTGCAGCGTTTGATGGATGAATTGAAAACGGTTAAAGCCACTAATTCCAAAAGGATCAACGAACTGAAACGGGAACTCGAAACACTACGTACTATTATGCGGGGTTATGTAGCCCAGATAGATTCGCTAAATACTGCCAATCAAAAACTTACAAAAGAAAAAGAACAGGTTACCAGACAATATCAACAGGCCACACAAACCATCTCACAACTTTCCCAGGAAAAAGAACATCTGACGGAAAGAGTAAGCATGGCTTCCAAACTTGATGCTGTGGGGATTTCTGTCGATGGTATCAATAAAAAGAATAAATCGGAAAAAAAGATCAGTAAAATGGAACAATTGATGATCAGTTTCCGGATTTCAAAAAATATTACAGCTCCTACCGGAGAGAAAACCATATATGTCCGGATCAAAAGACCGGATGATGATGTCCTTGTCAAAAACAGGGGAAATGTTTTTACATACGAAAACAAAGAAATCAATTATTCCTGTAAAAGAATGATCGAATACGATGGAGAAGAACAATCTGTCTCTATCTACTGGAAAATAGAAGAGTTCTTATCTCCGGGAACATACCGTGCGGATATTTTTGCCGACGGTAACCTGATTGGTTCTAAATCTTTCAAACTGGAAGATTAAAACAATGACTTGCATCCAGATAGAAAATCTCACCAAAAGCTTCGGGGACTTAGTTCTTTTCGAACAAATTTCTTTTGGAGTTTCCGATGGAGAACGAATCGGTTTAGTGGCCAAAAACGGCGCCGGTAAAACTACCCTATTGAATATCATTGCCGGTAAAGAGAACTATGATGATGGTTCCATCGTCTTCCGTAGAGATCTGAATGTCGGATATCTGCCACAAGATCCTAAATACCCTGCAGGACTAACGGTTTTACAGGCCTGTTTCTTTTCCGAAAATGAAACGGTAAGACTGATTGCAGAATACGAAAACGCCATGAACAGCGGAGACCATTCTAACCTGCAAAATATTCTGGAAAGAATGGATCACCTGAAAGCCTGGGATTATGAACAAAAAGCCAAACAAATACTTTCGCAACTTAAAATCACTAATTTCAACCAGAAGGTAGAAGAACTATCCGGAGGACAATTGAAACGGGTAGCTTTGGCTAATGTGCTGATCCTCGAACCGGAAGTCTTCATCCTGGACGAACCTACCAACCACC
>JAVBMQ010000233.1:0-6462 GCA_031552335.1 Bacteroidales bacterium
AATATGCGTTTAAAAACCAAAGATATCGGACGGATTTTTAATCATTACCAGGTAGTTATCAGTTCATATGGTAATATCAGAAATGATTTGGAATACCTGCAAAATTATTTGTTTCATTATTTAATATTGGATGAGAGTCAATATATAAAAAATGCAGATTCTCAGACTTATAGAGCCGTTAAACAAATACCTGCTGCTTATCGATTGGCTTTGACAGGTACTCCTATCGAAAATTCATTGTCGGATCTTTGGGCTCAATTTAATTTTATCAATGAAGGCTTACTGGGTAATTTTTCTTCCTTTCAAAAGGCATATATCCAACCGATTGTGAAAAGAGATCATAAAAAAACAGAAGAACGCCTCCAACGATTAATACGTCCGTTTCTTTTACGGAGAACAAAAGAAGAAGTAGCTCCCGAACTTCCCCCATTGATACAGGAAACCGTTTATTGTGATATGAGCGAAGATCAACAGGTTGTATATGAAAAAGAAAAGAATTTATTGAGAAATACACTGCTGGATTCAGGAGAGGCAAAAGAAAAGAACAAATTCATTGCTTTGCAGGGATTGATGCGTTTACGTTTGTTGTCGAATCATCCGGCATTGATCAATGCACCTTATACAGGTGATTCCGGGAAATATAACCAGATATTGCTTTCTTTTGAATCTTTGAGAGCCGGAGGACATAAGGTCTTGATTTTTTCTTCTTTTGTAAAACATTTGAAGTTGATAGCTAAGGCTTTTGATGAACAAGGCTGGAAATATGCGATGCTGACCGGTCAGACAAGTAATCGCCAGGCAGAAATAGAAAAATTCACCCAAAATCCGGATGTAGGATGTTTCTTTATTTCACTGAAGGCCGGAGGAACCGGATTAAACCTTACTGCTGCCGATTATGTGTTTATTGTTGATCCCTGGTGGAATCCGGCAGCTGAAATGCAGGCGTTAAGCCGTGCCCATCGTATCGGACAGGATAAAAATGTGATGGTTTACCGTTTTATTTCTACAGATACAATTGAAGAAAAAATACTTCGTCTCCAGGAGAAAAAGACGGAACTTTCAGAAACCTTCATCACTTCCGGCAGTATACTGGATCATCTTTCCGAAGAAGAGATAAAAAACCTGTTGGTTTAAATTCTAAATTTTGAATTCTGAATTTTGAATTGGCTTACGCACAAAAAAATAATTCAAAATTCAAAATTCAGAATTCAAAATTAAACAACAAGTATTATCTTTGCGCCCATGATTTACAATAAATTGACAGATTGGCTGCCAACAACTAAAAAAGAAGCGGAACTTCGTAATTGGGAGGAACTGGATGTTATTTTCTTTTCCGGAGATGCCTATGTAGATCACCCTTCTTTTGGCGCTGCTGTTATCGGGCGAACATTGGAAGCGATGGGTTTGCGCGTTGCAATTGTACCGCAACCCAACTGGAGAGATGATTTGCGTGATTTTAAAAAGATGGGTAAGCCCCGCCTCTTCTTTGGGGTTTCGGCCGGGGCAATGGATTCCATGATCAATAAGTATACTGCCAATAAACGTTTGCGTTCGGAAGATGCATATACTCCCGACGGACGTGTGGATATGCGTCCGGAATACCCAAGCATTGTATATTCCCGGATATTAAAAGAGCTTTTCCCGGATACACCGGTTATCATAGGTGGAATCGAGGCCTCTTTACGACGTTTGTCACATTATGATTATTGGCAGGATCAGTTGAAACCTGGGATACTTGTTGATTCACAAGCGGATTTGTTGGTGTATGGCATGGGGGAAAAACCCTTGAAAGAAGTTGTTCGTCGCTTACAAACCGGTGAGACAATAGATAAGTTGACAGATATCCCTCAAACCGTATTTTTGTCATCTTCCGTAGAAAGAAAAACGGATGATATTGTTTTGCATACTTACGAATTCTGTCTGAAAGATAAGAAGAAACAAGCCGAAAACTTTAAATACATAGAGGAAGAATCCAATAAAATGGAGGCTTCCCGTTTACTACAGGCGGTTGAAGACAAACTTATTGTGGTTAATCCTCCTTATCCTCCCTTGACGACAGAAGAAATAGATGCTTCTTATGATCTTCCTTATACCCGTTTGCCGCATCCGAAGTATAAAGAAAAGAGGATTCCGGCATATGAAATGATCCGTCATTCGGTGAATATCCATAGGGGATGTTTTGGAGGTTGTTCTTTTTGTACGATTTCTGCACATCAGGGTAAGTTCATAGCTTCCCGTTCCCGGGAATCCATTCTGAAAGAAGTGAAAAAAGTTACAGAGATGCCTGATTTTAAAGGGTATATCAGTGATTTGGGTGGACCGTCTGCGAATATGTATCAAATGAAAGGAGAGAACCACCATATATGCCGGAAATGTAAAAAACCGTCATGTATATACCCCCAGGTTTGTCCGAATTTGAAGGCAGATCATCAACCTTTATTAGAATTATATCAGGCAGTAGGCCAAATAAATGGCGTAAAAAAATCTTTTATCGGAAGTGGCGTTCGTTATGATTTACTGGTTTGCCAGTATGAGAACGGAAATTTAAATAAATCCGCCCGAGATTATACCCGGGAGTTAATAACCAAACATGTTTCCGGGCGATTGAAAGTCGCTCCCGAACATACTTCTCCCAAAGTACTGGAGTGTATCAGGAAACCATCCTTTGATACTTTTCACCAGTTCAAGAAAATATTTGACAAAATCAATCAGGAAGCAGGGTTGAAACAACAGTTGATACCTTATTTCATGAGTTCTCATCCGGCTTGTACCGAGGAAGATATGGCTGAATTGGCTGTTGTTTCCAAATCATTGAACTTTCAATTGGAGCAGGTGCAGGATTTTACTCCCACGCCGATGACATTATCTACTGAAATATATTATACGGGTTATCATCCTTATACACTCAAACCGGTATATACAGCTCTTACGAAAGAGGAAAAATTAAATCAGCGACAGTATTTCTTCTGGTATAATAAGGATTATAAACAACAAATCAGTCGTTCCTTAAATCGTATAAAAAGAGTTGACTTGTTAAAAAAAATGTATCAAGCATTCAACAAAGTTTAAATACTATTGTTTATAAGTATAACTGATTCTTAATATGATATGCAACAGAAATTAAAAGACAGAGAAATTCATTTGCGTATTCTTTTTATTCGTTTTAAAAAAAGAATCATACAGTTAACTAATTTTTTTCTGTTTTCATTAAGCCTTTTTTCTATCTTTTTGCTGGTCTTGGAATTTGGCTATAAATTAGATGCATCAGTTCATATAAGAGTCGATAGTTCATTTACATTGAGTCTCTTGTTGTTTTTTGTCATCTCTACCATTCGCTTTGTTTTCAATTATAAAGAAGTTATACATGAAAAATTATTATTGATAGATATATCTTCTTATGTATTACTTTTTCTGGTACTTTTAGCTACCGTTTTTCTTCCGGAGAAACATCTTCAATATAAATTTCTGAATTTTCTTACAGGGAAAGGCATGGAATATACGTTGATAGCTTTACTTTCTGTTATCAATATTTCTAAATTTATCTTCCGGTTGTTGAGTGCAAAGCTCAATCCTTCTATGTTGTTTATATATAGCTTCTTTGCCATTATTATGTTGGGTACAGGACTGTTAATGCTTCCGAATTCTACATTGCCAACCATCAATCTACGTTTTGTAGATGCTTTGTTTACAGCAACAACAAGTGTTTGTGTGACCGGATTATGCACTGTTGATGTGTCACAGACATTTACTTTTATGGGACAGGTTATTATTCTCAGTCTGATACAAATCGGTGGAGTGGGGGTGATGACCTTTACCAGTTTCTTTGCTCTTTCTTTTATGGGAAAATATACATATGGAGGAAGTATCCTGTTGAAAGATTTTTTGAATGAGGATAACCTGGGCAATATGTTCACGACCCTGAAAAACATATTGATAGTGACTTTTATTATAGAAGGGATAGGCGCATACCTTATCTGGCAGAGCATCCATGGAACAATAAATGCATCCATTGAACATGAGATCTTTGCCTCTGTTTTTCATGCCATATCTGCTTTTTGTAATGCAGGAATCTCCATTTTCCATGGCAATCTGGGAAATACCACAGTACTATATAATTTTGTCTTTCAGTTTTGGATTTCCATTTTGATTGTATTGGGAGGTTTGGGATTTCCAATCGTATTTAATTATATGAAATTGCTGAGGCATTTTGTTGTGAATCATTTCAAAGTATTGATGCATAAACAGGATCATTATATTCATATACCCAGAATTATTAGTCTACATACGCGTGTGGTGATGATTTCCACATTTATTTTATTATTGGTGGGAACGGCAGTTATTTTTTTCATGGAGAAAGATCATACTTTTGCCGGACTTGGTTTCCCTGAGAAATTGACCGCAGCTTTTTTTACAGCTGTTACTCCTCGTACCGCAGGTTATACAACTTTTGATATGACTACATTTGCTTCTCCAACACTCTTTTTTATTTTGATATTGATGATGATAGGAGCAGCGCCTATGTCAACCGGAGGTGGTATGAAAGTTACTTCAGTTTCCATTGCCCTCCTCTCGGCAATTGATATTGCCCGTGGTAAAAAACGAGTAGAAATCGGAGGTCAGGAAATAGATCCCTGGTATATGGATCGTTCCGGAGCTGTTATCATATTATATTTAGTATGGATGATGTTTGCTACCTGTATACTTACGGGAACAGAAAAGGGTGTCTCCCCCTTTACGCTTCTCTTTGAAGTAGTTTCTGCCTTAAGTACGGTAGGACTCAGCCTTAATTTCTCGCCAGAGTTAAGTGATGCCGGGAAATACATCATTATCAGTAGTATGTTTGTCGGTCGGATAGGTGTCCTGACATTCCTTTCAGGTATGTTAAAACGCTATCAACCTAAAAACTACCGCTACCCGAAAGCCGGTTTAATCATCGGATAAATAATACAGTCAATACATTATCAATTATCAATTATTATGAAATACATCGTCGTCGGTTTAGGAAAATTAGGGAAAGCATTAGCCGAAAGCTTTACTTCCCTTGGACATGAAGTAATTGGAGTAGATCATGATATGAGTGAAGTCGATGCAGTCAAAGATACTATTTCAATGGCTATCCGGATGGACGCCAGAGATGAAAATGCAGTTCGCTCCTTACCGCTGAAAGATACGGATGCTGTTTACATTACTTATGGGGAAGATTTTGGAATGTCTATTCATACAGCAGCCATTTTTAAAAAACTGAAAGTAAAGAAAATAATTGTACGGGCTACATCTCCTTTGCATGAGACGATCCTCCTGGCGATCGGAGTAGACGAAATCCTGCAACCTGAGCAGGATTATTCCCGGGAATTTGCTGCCAGTCTGGAACTCGGAGATAAATTAGAGCATTGGTATAAAATTACATCTTCTCATCATATCGTAAAAATAAAACTTCCTGAATCCATGCAAGCGTATCCTATCCGGAGCTTTGATTTTGATTCGGAATTTCATTTGAAATTGATTGCTGTTCTTCGTCCTTCTAAAAAGAAGAATCTGTTGGGATTGGAAGATAACCGGCTCGAAGTATTGGAAGATATTTCTGATAATACGCTTTTTGAACTTGGGGACGTCTTGTTGTTGTTTGGCAAACCTGCAGATTATAACCGCTTGAAAAGTGTATAAGACAACATTGTAATCTCCTTAAAAAATATTACCTTTGCGCAAAAAACTAAGGGAGATGCATATCAAACTTTCAATTTTAATCTTATTCCTGCTAATAATACTGACTCCATTCCAGGGATGGGGCAAGCCTTTTGTGGTTGTAATTGATCCGGGACATGGAGGCGATGATTCCGGAGCTGTAGGGGCTATATCCAAGGAAAAAGTGCTTAATTTACAGGTGGCCTTGAAAGTGGGGAATCTAATCAATAAGGGACATCAGGATGTGGTGGTGATTTATACGCGAAAAACTGATCGTAAGTTAGATCTGAATGCGAGGGCTGATATCGCCAATAAGGCAAAGGCCGATTTGTTCATTTCTATTCATGCGAATGCAAAGAATGCAAAGTCTAAAGGACGGGCGTATGGTATTGAAACTTATACACTGGGTTTGGCCAGGTCAGACGAGAACCTGGAAGTTGCTAAACGAGAAAACTCTGTGATTAAATTAGAGGAAAATTATGAACAGAAATATGAAAATTTTGATCCCTCATCAACAGAGTCATATATCATTTTTGAGTTTATCCAGAATAAATTTATGGAGCAAAGTGCCAGCCTAGCTTCATATATTCAAAAAGAAATAATTTCGTCAACCCAGAGGTCGGACCGGGGAGTGAAGCAAGCCGGATTTCTTGTCTTACGGGCAACAAGTATGCCGAGTGTACTTGTTGAAATGGGCTTCATAACTGATAGTAGCGATGAAAAATATATGAATAGTGATGCCGGACAAAAGGCTATTTCCGAATCTATTTATCAAGGCTT
>JAVBMQ010000166.1:0-28735 GCA_031552335.1 Bacteroidales bacterium
GTGGCATATCTTTATAATTATACATACCAACCATGGAAAACACAATTCTATGTGTCGAAAATACTGAATGAAATGTATAACACGACATCTGCGGGTTACGCCGGGAATGAAGATTGTGGTGAAATGTCGAGTTGGTATGTCTTTAGCGCTCTTGGATTTTATCCTGTCAACCCGGCTAACGGAATTTATGTACTGGGTTCTCCTTTGGTGAACCGGGCAGAAATCCAGTTGCCCGGAGGGAAAATATTCACCATATCTGCGCCTAAAAAGTCTCCGGAGGAAATATATATCCAGTCGGTGAAGTTAAACGGGAAAAGTTATAATAAAACCTATATTCGTCATACGGATATTATGGATGGCGGAATATTGGAATTCAGGATGGGTAAAAAACCATCTAAAAACTGGGGAGCGGAACCGGAATATTACCCTGTAAATTATTAATTACAAAATATCCTGTAGAAGGCAAGTTTTACCTAACCATTTGCGCCCAGTCATGTTCAGAAGATTTGCGCCCAAAGGGCGCTTCCCTGGTAAGCAGTGGCCCCAGGCCACTGTATTTAGGGGCCTTCCTCTGTTAGCCTGCAGAGTAGGCATTCAAAAACAAACGCCTGCTCTGCAGGCTGGGTTGAGTAGACGATACTTCGAACAGTGGCTTAGAGCCACTGCTTACCAGGGAAGCGCCCTTTGGGCGCAAATCTTCTGAACATGACTGCCCCGCCCCTACGGGATTCATCATTATAAATAAAACTGAATCGAATCATGAAATACATTGTAAAATATACAACAGTTATCATTGTTGTATTTGTGTTTAACGTCATTGTTTCCGCACAAAAATCTCCTGTTGATTATGTCAATCCATTTATCGGTGCCAGTACCAATACGGACCGGACCTATCATGGCCTTGGAAAAACATTTCCGGGTGCAGCAACTCCGTTTGGAATGACACAAGTCAGTCCGAATACAATCACAGGAGGCGATAATGGTTCCGGATACAGCTATGAGCACAAAACCATAGAGGGATTTGCTTTTACACAAATGAGTGGAATCGGTTGGTATGGTGATTTAGGTAATTTCCTTGTGATGCCTACAACCGGTAAATTAATTCTCGTTGCCGGAAAAGAAGGGGACCCGGAAAGACCCGGTTATCGTTCGGAATATAATAAAGAAACAGAGCTTGCCCGTGCAGGCTATTATTCCGCTTATCTGACCCGTTATAATGTTAAGACAGAAGCAACAGCTTCCCCTCATGGAGGAATATTAAAATTTACTTTTCCGGAGAACAAACAATCCCGCATACAAATCGATCTGGCAAGAAGGGTCGGTGGAACATCTGTTTTACAATATGTGGAAAAAGTAAATCAAAACACTATCCGTGGCTGGATGAAATGCACTCCGGAAGGTGGTGGCTGGGGAAACGGCGACGGACATCCGGATTATACGGTTTATTTTTATGCCCGACTCAGTAAAAATTTAGATAATTATGGTTTTTGGAGTGCGAATATTCCTGATGGACAAGTCCGCAAACTTGACGAAGTCCAAAGCAAGGAATATCAACAGTATATTGCTGATTCCAAAATCATCCGCAATGAAACAAAATTAGAAGGTAAGCACATTGGCTTTTTCACCGAATTTTCCACAAAGAAAAATGAAGAAATTGTTTTGAAAGTTGGTATCTCTTTCACTGATATGGCTGGTGCAGAAAAGAATTTCGATAAAGAGCTCCGGAATAAAAACTTCGGACAAGTTTGTAAGGAAGCAAAAAAAATGTGGAATACCGCCTTGAATAAAATGGAAGTCGAAGGAGGAACCCATGATCAAAAGATTATCTTTTATACTTCCCTGTATCATACGATGATAGATCCTCGTGATCTTTCGGATGTAGATGGTCGTTATCCGGGTCCGAACGGACAGGTTTATCAATCTTCAGCTTTTACCAAACGGACGATATTCAGTGGTTGGGATGTGTTCAGGAGTCAGTTTCCTCTTCAAACCATTATCAATCCGGAATTGGTAAATGATGAAATTAACTCATTGGTTTCCCTGGCGGAACAAAGTGGAAAGGGTTATCTTGAAAGATGGGAGTTTTTCAATGCCTACAGTGGCTGTATGATTGGTAATCCTGCGATATCTCTTGTTACCGATGCCTATGCAAAAGGTATCCGTGGATATGATATCAATAAAACTTATCAGGCGGTCATCCGAACATCCGAACTGATTGGAAATGGACATCCTGGATACACTCCTGTGGAAAAAGGTTATTCGGTTTCCGAAACTTTGGAATATGCTTATTTTGACTGGTGTGTGGCTGAATTGGCGAAAATGTTAGGAAAAACGGAAGATGAAAAGGTCTACAGAAAACGTGCTTTATATTATCAAAATATTTTCGATCCCGAACGGGGTTGGTTTCGTCCCAAAATGCAGGACGGAAGTTGGGAACCCTGGCCCAAAGAGGGTTTGCTGAAAGAATGGTATGGTAGTATCGAATCGAATCCTTATCAGCAGGGATGGTTTGTGCCTCATGATATTGAAGGAATGACACAATTGATGGGAGGCCGTGAAAAAGTAATTGCAAATCTGGAAGATTTCTTTGAAAAAACACCGGAAGAATTTTATTGGAATGATTATTATAATCATGCAAACGAACCGGTACACCATGTTCCTTTTATGTTTAACCGGCTGGATGTTCCCTGGCTGACTCAGAAATGGACCCGGTTCATCTGCGAGAATGCCTATAAAAACGGAGTAGAGGGTTTAACCGGAAATGAAGATGTCGGACAAATGTCTGCCTGGTATATCCTGGCAGCATCCGGTATCCATCCGGTATGCCCGGGTGAAACAAGGTATGAGATTACCAGCCCTGTATTCGATAAAATTACTTTCAGGTTGGATAATGGGAAAACGTTTACCGTTGTTGCTAAAAATAATTCTCTGGAAAATGTCTATATCCAAAGCGCTAAACTGAACGATAATCCTTATAACAAATGTTATATCGACCATCAGGAAATAATAAATGGGGGAACATTAACGTTAGAACTGGGAGCAGAACCTCAAAAGTATTGGGGGATTGGAGACCGATAATTCCGGAAATGATTGTTCCAAATCAATATAACTATATCATATTATCATGAAAAAAACGATTGTATCAGGAGTATTTTCTTTGTTGTGCACTATTCTTTTGGCGCAACAAACATATATGCCCACGGCCGAAAATATCAAGGCTCGTGCAGAGTTCGAGAAAGCCAGATTTGGAATGTTTATCCATTGGGGAGTTTCCAGTACGCTTTGTGATGGGGAATGGGTAATGGATAGCCGGAAGATTCCTGTCAATGACTATCAAAAGTTGATTGATTTTTTTGATCCTGAAGAATATGATCCTGCTGTATGGGTGAGTACGGCCAAACAGGCCGGAATGAAGTATATTACATTTGTTTCGAGGCATCATGATAGTTTCAGCAACTGGGATACAAAACAATCTGATTGGAAAATAACAAAAACACGTTATGGTAAGGATGTGTTGAAAATGTTGTCGGACGAATGCCAGAAACAAGGAATTAAGTTGTGTCTTTATTATTCTTTGACAGATTGGTTTCGTTCTGATTATCAATGGGAAACAGGACGAACAGGGCAAAGCTCCGGTAGGACAGGGCAAAGTGACTGGGCATCTTACATCCGTTTCATGAAAGCTCAGTTGACGGAATTACTGACAAATTATGGTCCGATTACTGCCATTTGGTTTGATGGACATTGGGACCAGACTTCACATGAGAATCGTACGGACCCGGTTGCAAATCTGGATTGGCATTATGATGAAATCTATGGATTGATACATCAACTTCAACCCCAGTGTTTAGTTGCTAACAACCATCATTTACCTCCATTTCCCGGTGAAGATTTTCAGATTTTTGAAAAGGACCTGCCGGGAGAGAATCAGGCAGGATTCAGCGGACAGGCTGTTTCCGACAAACTTCCGCTGGAAACATGTGCTACTATTGGATATTCATGGGGTTATAATATCAAAGACAATGCTTATCAGTCATCCGGGGAACTCCTCCATATGTTGATTCGTGCCGCCGGATATGGAGGTAATTTATTACTGAATGTAGGTCCCATGCCCAATGGAAAAATACAGCCTGAACATATTGAACGCCTTGCTCAAATGGGAAATTGGATGAATCGTTATGGTTATACCATATATGAAACCAAAGGAGGTTTTATCCGCCCGCAAAAATGGGGGGCAGTAACACAAAAAGGTAATGTATATTACATTCATGTGCTGAATAAGGAAAATGATAAACTCATACTGGACTTTCCCGGAAAAATAAAATCAGCCCGCTTACTGAACATTGATCAAAAGTTACTTTGGAAACAGGATAAAAAAACAAAACAGGTAAGTTTTGATATGAATTTTCCACTGGATGGGGTGGATACAATAATTGAAGTGATAATGAAGACGGATTGAATCTTTCATTTCCGCTAAATCCGGACAATCGTATGGAATTATTGTCCGGAAAGTATATCTGTTTGGGGAACATATCATATAAATTCGAATCACCTGTTTGTAGTTGATTGAATGTGGGTCCGGCAAAAATTTCAAAGCAACAAAGATAAACCAAAACAAACGGCAAATAATACATTCTTTTTCATCTTATTGCTTTTTTATAGGATAATCAAAAAATAACCAGGAGGAAAAATTACTTACATCTGGGTTTAATTAAAATAAGGTTTATTTATTTTTAGCTTGCAAAGTAACGAAATAAAAGAGAATAAGACAAATGTTCTATTCTTTGATTAATCCATTTATATTTCGTTTAAACCATCAGGTTATCTTTGCAATGAATCATTTCAATCATATCATGAAAGCTTTCATTACTTTCTTATTTGTTGCATCAGTGACATTATTACCTGCTGAGACTATTTCTGTTGAAGATTTCGGAGTTAAACCCCATTCATTTAAAGATGCGGTTGAAGGAGTAAAACAAGCCATTGAAGCATGTAAAAAGCATCCGGATGCTAAGCTTGTATTTCCTGAGGGACGTTATGATTTTTGGCCTGATAAAGCAGAAAAACGGGAATATTATGTTTCAAATACTACAACCGAAACAGAATGTCCTTCCAAAATCAAGCATATCGGATTGCTCTTCGAAAATATGAAAAATCTGACGGTTGAAGGAAATGGTTCTCTTTTTGTATTTCATGGAAAAATGGTTACCTGGGCATTGGATCATTGTGAAAATATCCGGCTTCAGAATTTTACTGTTGATTTTGAACGGCCTACCATGTCGGAAATCACATTCAGAGAAGTTACTCCAAACGTAATTGTCGGGGATGTTCACCCCGATTCCAGATATGCTATTATGGATAATAAACTCCTTTGGTATGGAGATCAGTGGCTTGCCAATGAAAATAATTATTTTTCCATTCTGACAGATATTGTAGCAGGAACAGAATTGTATAGTTCTTTTTCTCCTTTGAATGAAAGTAAAGTAACAGAATTAAAACCTTTTCAACTAAAATTTGAAGGAAATTTCAGGGATATAAATTATCAGGCAGGAAAAACACTTACTATCCGGGATCATATCCGGGATCATGTCGGCGCTTTTATCAATCTGTCAAAAAATATTCAACTGGACCACATCACCATGCATTATATGCACGGTTTAGGTATTGTAAGTCAATTCTCAGAGAACCTGACTTACACGGCAATCAACATCACTCCTTCCCGCAAGAGAACGATCGCAGGTTTTGCTGATGGCATGCATTTCTCGGGTTGTAAGGGACATATTAAAGTTGAAAACTGTAACTTTAAAGGTTTACACGATGATCCGATGAACATACATGGTACCTTTTTGCAAATTAAAGAAATACAATCTCCGACGCGGTTGATCGTAAGGTTTATGCATGGGCAAACATATGGTTTTCCTGCATTCTTTGAAAATGATACGGTGGCTTTTATCTATTCCAAAGCTGTTCAGACAAAAGGAAAGGCTATAGTAAAAAAAGTAGTCCTTTTGTCTGAAAGAGAAATAGAAATAGAACTCTCTCATCCGGTACCTTCCGGTATTCATACTGGAGATTGTCTGGAAAATCTGACCTGGACACCTTCATTGGAAGTGCGTAATTGCCGTTTTGAGATGACCAATACCAGAGGATTGTTGATAACTACTCCTAAGAAAGTAGTTGTTGAAAACAATTATTTTTATCGGACAGGAATGTATGCTATCCAGATTGCCTGTGATGCCGGGAGTTGGTACGAATCGGGTGAAGTCAGGGATGTACTGATCCAAAACAATATATTTGAAGAATGTGGATACAACCGGGTTTCCGGAGATAGCTATACCATTGCAATCAACCCTGAAAATCATGAAGTTGTAAAAAAACACTGGGTACATCGCAATGTCCGTATCAACGGGAATACTTTTAAAGTGTTTGATGATTTGGTGCTGAAAGCAAAAAGTACTGATAGTCTCCTTTTTGAGAATAATATAGTCGAACATAGTAATTGGGTTACACCACTTGAAAAGAGTGACAATAAAGAATCTAATTTTCCTGCATTTCAACTTGAGAATTGTACAAATGTTATATTGAAAAATAATACGATAGAAATTCAAAAACCTGTTGTCATAAATTGTATGCAAATGAAGAAAAGCGATTTAAAGGCAGGAAAGGGATTTCAAACAGAAATAAAATGATTATCCGTATTACCCCTCTAAGGAATCTGATACAAAAATCAAGACAAATTTAATCTATTTACTATACTAAATAAGACAAATGTAGTATTCTTTGAACAATTTATATAAGTTTTGTATGAGTTTTCAAGGTAACTTTGTAAAGAGAAAAATTTATCAAAAACATTTTTAGCAATACTATGAGAAACAAGTCCGGAAAAGTACTAGGATATGCCAGGTACCTCCTTTTTATCAGTTGTTTGTTCTTGTCAAATGTCTCAGCGCAAACAAATATTGAGCCGGTTCCGGCCCTAATTCCCAATAAATACCAACAGGAGCAGATCCAGAGAAAGTATGGAATGTTCATTCATTTCGGGATCAATACTTTCCTGAATGAAGAGTGGACCGATGGTTCTTTTCCGGCTTCCATATATAAACCGACTACTATCGATGCCAAACAATGGGTAAAAACAGCTAAAGATGCCGGAATGAAATATATCATTTTAGTTACCAAACATCATGATGGTTTTTGTCTCTGGGATAGTAAATATACCGAATATGATGTTGCAAATTCCGGAAATAAAACCAATGTGGTAGAAGAGGTTGCAAAAGAGTGTAAGAAACAGGGTATTCGCCTGGGTTTATACTATTCTTTATGGGACAGGAAAGAAAATGCAGATACTAAAAACGAATCGTTAGATGCTGCCTATAACCGGTATATGATCAATCATTTAAACGAATTGATCGATATTACCAGTAAGTATACACCTATTGTGGAATTTTGGTTCGATGGTACCTGGGAAAAAAAAGGATATCGCTGGGATTTGGATAAAATATATACCACCATTAAATCACGCGAGCCGCAATGTCAGATTGGTATCAACTGGACAATCGGTAAACCGGATGATCCGAAAGATGAAAACTGGCAATGGCATCATCAGCAAATTTATCCTGACAAACAAAAAGAAGGTGATCCGATTCGTTATTTTCCGGGTGACTTCCGCTTAGGTGATCCATACCTCCCAGCTAAACCTGACCCGAAATTATTTTCTCACGATGGTAAAACCTATTACTTACCCTGGGAATCAACAGTCTGTATGAGTAGCCGGTGGTTTTATCACACAGAAGACACTACTTATAAGTCAGTAGATGAATTGATGGCTTTGTATAAAAGAGCCACGGCACAGGACAATATACTGATCCTTAATTGTCCGCCAAACCGGGAAGGGAAAATGCGTACTAAGGATGTCGAATTACTGAAACAATTACAACAACGGATCAAAGCAAGTATCCCAACTCACCTTGAAATACCGGGCGTTTTTACTGATAATATGGTTTTACAGCGGCAAACCGAAGCCCCTGTATGGGGAAAAACGGTACCCGGAAGAAACGTGAAAGTGATAACCTCCTGGGATCATCAGGTATATCAAACAACCGCTGACTCCGATGGTAGTTGGAAGGTAAAAGTGAAAACACCACAAGCCGGCGGCCCTTACCAGGTTACTGTTTCTGACGGAAAAGATAAAGAGATCAGATTGAAAAATGTTTTGATTGGAGAGGTTTGGGTTTGTTCCGGACAGTCCAATATGGAGATGCCTTTGGGCGGATGGGGAAAAATCAATAATTATGAACAGGAAATTGCGAATGCAGACCATCCTCAGATCCGTTTATTGCATGTTGAAAAGGCTACCAGCACACAACCATTGGATGATGTGAAGACAATGGGCGGATGGCAAATCTGTTCTCCGGCTACCATCTCCGAATTTTCTTCAGTGGCTTATTTTTTCGGACGTAACCTGAACCAAACACTCAATATCCCGATTGGGTTGATCAATGCTTCCTGGGGTGGAACATTGGCCGAAGCGTGGACAAGCGGAGATGCTCTGGAAAATATGCCTGACTTTAAAGATGCAGTACAAGAATTGAGAACTATCCCTGAAAACCAGTTGCAAGCTATTTATCAACAGAAGTTTGAAGCTTGGAATGCCAAAATTACAAATGCTGACGAAGGATTAAAATATAATTGGACAAATCCGGATCTGAATGATTCGGATTGGAAAACAATGAACCTTCCGGGTTTATGGGAAGAAAAAGAACTGAGAGATTTCGATGGTATCGTTTGGTTCAGAAAAACAGTCGAAATACCGGCGTCCTGGGATGGAAGAAATCTGGAATTGCGGATCGGTATGGCAGATGATAATGATATTACCTACTTCAATGGACAGGAAATTGGTCGGACAGAGGGATATAATGTCGAGCGTATCTATCAAATCCCGGCTAAAGCGGTAAAAGCAGGTAAAGCTGTTATTGTTGTTCGCGTAACAGATACCGGTGGTGGCGGTGGTATATATGGAGAAACCGGGAATATGCGTCTGACTCTGCAATCCGACAATAAAGAAAATGTTCAATCTTTGGCGGGAGACTGGAAATATAAAGTAGCCATTGATTTGAATACATATGAAAAAGCGCCTCAATCGCAGGCAGGTAACCCAAACAGACCGTCTGTTTTGTTCAATGGCATGCTTAATCCTCTGGTACCTTACGCTATGCAGGGCGCAATCTGGTATCAGGGAGAGGCCAATGAGTCCAAACCGGAACAATACCGGGAGTTACTTCCTTTATTGATCCGCGACTGGAGAAAACAGTGGAACCGGGATTTCCCCTTTTACTATGTGCAATTGACTGATTATAAAAATACTTCTTTTGATTGGCCAAAGTTACGTGAGGCTCAGTTTATGACATTACATCTGGAGAATACAGCCATGGTTGTTTCTATGGATATTGGCAATCCGGATGACATTCATCCTAAAAACAAGCAGGATGTGGGTTTACGTCTCGCTTTGGCGGCGAGAGCCAATACATATGGAGAAAAGATCATTTATTCCGGTCCGTTGTATGATTTTTATCAAATCGAAGGAGACAAAATCCGGGTTACTTTTAAACATAACCAGGGATTGAAAGCCAAAGGAGATTCTAAACTCAAAGGTTTTGAAATGGCAGGTTCCGACCATAAATTTTATCCGGCGGATGCTGTTATTGAAGGAAATGAGATAGTGGTTAGTTCCCGGGATGTGAAGTTCCCGGTAGCAGTGCGTTATGCATGGGCCAACAGTCCTGTATGTAATCTGTATAACGCCGGAGATTTGCCTGCTTCTCCTTTCAGGACAGATGATTGGAAATAATAACCATAAAAAGGATATTTGTTACAATGATCTTTTCTTTATTTGGCATTATTGTATTTTTACAATAAACATTTCTAAAAGAAATGATTTAATTAAAGACTAAAGTGAAAAACTAAAATTAAAAATCGTATGTGGAAGCCTTTTTTTATACTGATATTTATCTCAGGTTTGCTTTTTGCCTGTAATCCGGATAATAAGCAAAAAGAAATCCAGCCTGATTCAGACTATTGCCAGTATGTGAATCCTTTTATTGGGAATGCTGATAATGGCCATACCTTTCCGGGAGCTACCGTTCCTTTCGGGTTCATACAAGTTAGCCCGGAAACGGGGAACGATTCCTGGAGATATTGCTCCGGTTATAATTACGAAGACAAAACAATTCTGGGTTTTGCTCAGAATCATTTGAACGGAACCGGTTGTCAGGATCTGGGAGATATATTGATGTTGCCTTTTGCAGGAGATAAAATTCCTGAGAATCTTAGGGCGAAAATTGATAAAGAAACGGAAAAGGCTTCTCCTGGCTATTATACCGTTAATTTGCCTGATTTTGGTATCAATGTCGAATTGACAGCAACTCAACACACTGCTTTTCATAGGTATACTTTTGAACAGGAAAGTGCTGTCAATCTTCTTCTTGATATGCAAAGCGGAGTGGTGTGGAATCCGGATGCATTGAAAAAACATGTAATACAGGCGGAAATGCAAATGCCGGATAATCGTACAATCACCGGACATCAAGAAGTTCAGAACTGGGTAAGACGTCATTACTACTATGTTATTCAATTCGATCAACCCTATACGGTCAAAGAAGAACTTCCTCTTGAGGCAGATGAAAAAGGCAAACGTTTCATACTTTCTTTTGACATCAAACCGGGAGAAACGCTACAAGCAAAAGTTGCTATTTCCGGAGTGAGCATTGACGGCGCTATGGCGTCTCTTAAAGCCGAAAATCCGGACTGGGATTTTAATGATATCAGGGAAAAAACTTATAAACAATGGAATGAATTGTTGTCCCGTGTACAGGTTACAGGTACGAATGATCAGAAAACAACATTTTATACTTCCCTCTATCATTTGTATATACAACCTAATAATGTGGCTGATGTAGATGGAAGGTATAGAGGCGCAAATGATAGTGTATTTACTTCATCTTCAGTGAACTATTATTCTACATTGTCATTGTGGGATACCTATCGTGCAGCGCATCCTTTATATACTATTGTGATTCCGGAGAAAGTCGATGGAATGGTTCAATCCATGCTGGGTCATTTCAAGGCGCAAGGATATTTGCCGATCTGGACCCTCTGGGGAAAAGAAAATCATTGTATGATCGGCAATCATGCAGTTCCTGTTATTGTGGATGCTTATCTGAAAGGTTTCCGGGGATTTGATGCGGAAGAAGCTTTTCAAGCTATTAAGACCAGTTTAACTACGAGTCATCAGGGATCAGATTGGGAGAATTATGTGAAATATGGATATTATCCTTTGGATATCATGCAAACGGAATCTGTATCAAAAACCCTGGAATCTGTGTATGACGATTATTGCGCTGCCCAAATGGCACAAGCTATGGGAAAAACAGAAGATTATGTCTATTTTATGAAACGTGCTGATTTTTACAAAAACTTGTTGGATCCGGAAACAAGACTCATGCGTGGAAAAGATTCGAAAGGGAACTGGCGTACTCCTTTTAATTCGGTTTCTGTAGCGCATTCCAGTATTTCCGGAGGAGATTATACCGAAGGAAATGCCTGGCAATACACCTGGCATGTGCAACATGATGTTCCGGGCCTGATCAATCTGATGGGAGGAAACGATGCTTTTGTTGCCAAATTGGATTCTTTATTTATTGTCGAAGCTTCGGCCGAAGAAATAGGGGCTGTTCCTGATGTTACCGGTCTGATTGGTCAGTATGCGCATGGTAATGAGCCTAGCCATCATGTGGTTTATTTATATGAATATGCCGGACAGCCATGGAGAACGCAGGAATTGGTGAGGGAAGTATTTGATCGTTTCTACCTGAATAAACCGGATGGTTTGTGTGGTAATGACGACTGTGGACAAATGTCGGGCTGGTATATTTTCTCTGCGATGGGGTTCTACCCTGTTAATCCTGCCGGAGGTGAATATGTATTAGGAGCGCCTCAGGTTGGAAAAGTTTCTATTTCATTACCCGAAGGAAAGGTATTCACAATGGAAGCCAAAGGATTATCCAAAGAAAATAAGTATGTGAAATCGGTTACTTTAAACGGAAAACCGGTCGAAGGGTTTATCATCCGGCATAAGGATATCATGGATGGAGGCAAACTGGTTTTTACAATGACAGATCATCACTGAAAATTCATTGGTGGCATAGTAAAGTCATGAATATTTTTATTATTTACGGGATACTTCTTATTGCCATAGGGACCATGATACCGGGCAGTTTTGCTATTCCGTTCGATAAAGTATATATATTTAAGAAAATGAAAAAGTACTTATTCTTTTTATTGATGTTAGTAACAGTGGGAAGTATTGAAGCAGTTGATGTCGATGTTCCGCAAGGGAGGCAGGTGCTTTGGTACAAACAACCGGCTACTGATTGGATGTCACAGGCTCTTCCTATTGGGAATGGCCGCATAGGGGCCATGATTTTTGGAGGGGTAGGAAGGGAGCATATTCAGTTCAATGACAAATCGTTGTGGACAGGAAGCCCGACACAAAGAGGTTCTTTTCAGAATTTTGGAGATATTTATATCCAATTTAAAGATCAGGTAGATTACTCAAACTATTCCCGTTACCTGATTTTGGATGATGCCGTTGCAGGAGTCAACTACCAGTCCGGAGGAGTCAATTATTCCAGAGAATATTTTGCCAGTCATCCCGATGACTTGATTGCGATGCACTTTTTCGCAAATAAAAAAGGTAAAATCAATTTTACTCTCCAGCTAAAAGATGCCCATGCCGGAAAAATGACGGTTGAGGGAAATAAAATCACTATCAGCGGGAAATTGACATTGTTGTCATATAATGCGGTGTTAACCATTTTAAATACAGGAGGGAATATTTCATCCGATAATAATTCCATTACCGTTAGTAATGCAGATGAATCTACCATTATATTGATTGCAGGAACCGATTATGATCCTGAGACTTCCACCTATTTGACAACAAAAGATTGGAAAGGACAACTTGAATCAATCCGGAATAAAGCGATTGTTCAAAGTTACCGGCAATTAAAAAATAATCATATTGCCGACTATCAGTCTTTATTCAACAGAGTCAGCTTAAATGTAGGAAATACAAAGCCGGCAATTCCTACAGATGAATTGTTGGTGAATCACTTAAAAGGACAATACGAACCGGCATTGGATGTGCTCTTTTTCCAGTACGGACGTTATCTGACCATTGCTACTTCACGTGCAGGGCTGGACTTAACTTCTAATTTACAGGGACTTTGGAGCAATGTCAATAATCCTCCCTGGGAAGCAGATATTCATTCCAATATCAATATCCAGATGAATTACTGGCCTGCGGAAGTCGCTAATATGCAGGAATGCCATTTACCGTTCATCAACTATATTTACAATGAAGCAATCCTACAAAAATCCTGGCGTGCGATGGCAGCAGAGCTGGACTGTCGTGGCTGGGCAATGAAAACCCAGAATAATATTTTCGGTTATTCAGATTGGAACTGGAACCGTCCTGCCAATGCCTGGTATTGTATGCATATCTGGGACAAATACCTTTTCGAACCCAATACAGAGTATCTGAAAAATGTGGCTTATCCGGTAATGAAATCGGCTTGTGAATTTTGGTTAGACCGGTTGATTGTAGGTGATGACGGAAAACTTATAGCTCCTAATGAATGGTCGCCGGAACATGGTCCCTGGGAAGATGGACTTCCTTATGCTCAGCAAATTGTATGGGACTTATTTGCCAATACTGTTCAAGCAGGAAAGATACTGGGAACAGACTCTCAGTTTGTACAAGTTCTGGAACAAAAATTCCAACGTTTGGACAACGGCCTGAAGATAGGAGACTGGGGACAATTGCGTGAGTGGAATCAGGTCAATGATGATCCGAATGACAAACATCGCCATGTTTCTCACCTGATGGCGTTATATCCCGGGAAAAGTATCTCTCCGGTGCTAAATCCGGAATATGCTGCCGCTGCAAAAAAAACGTTGAATGCCAGAGGTGATAGTGGTACCGGATGGAGCCGCGTATGGAAGATCGCATTCTGGGCCCGCTTGTTGGATGGTAATCATGCTCATAAATTGTTATCAGGAGCATTAGAATTGAGCAATGATACAGGTATGGATTATATGAGTAAAGGGGGAGTCTATTCTAATTTACTGGATGCACATCCACCCTTCCAGATTGATGGGAATCTTGGTGCGACTGCTTGTGTTTCAGAAATGTTGTTACAAAGCCACTTGGGAGAACTTCATTTACTTCCTGCTATTCCGGATGTCTGGAAAGAAGGGGAGGTGAAAGGCCTTCGTGCCAGAGGCGCCTTTGATGTGGATATTCGATGGAAAGAAGGGAAATTGTTTACTGCTAATATTTTATCCAAACAAGGAAAAACCTGCAAATTAAGAACCACTATTCCTGTCAGGATAAAAGGTTTGAATGTAGTTTCTGAAAAAGATGATAAAGGATATTATATTACTTCTTTCCAAACGGAAGCAGGAAAAAAGTACCAGGTTATATTGTCATAAAAATAAAAGTCCCATGAATAAAACAATTTTTAGCTTATTGATAGCATCATTGTCTGTTTTTTCATCAATCAAAGCAGATGATTATCTGATCTCTACCCCTCATACTTCATTGCTTCTGGAAGGAGGAAAAGGTAAACGGCTCCATTTTCAGTATTATGGAACTAAAATAGTATCTGCAAGTGAAGCTTATGACAGTGGAACTGCTTTATGGCAGCCCGCTTATCCAGCCTTTGGCATAGACTGCACCAATGAAACAGCTATCCAGGTAACACATTCCGATGGAAATATGTCATTGGATTTATTACTCGACAGGGTGGAAACAATAAAAGAAGTTGATGCCGGGGTTTGGAAATTTGTACTGTATGATCCCGTTTATCCGTTTAATGTTACGGTTTGTTTCAGAGCTTTTTCAAACATTGATGTAATAGAATCCTGGACCGAAATTTCACATCAGGAAAAGAAGCCGGTAACACTTTATCAGTTTTCTTCGGCTTGTATTCCTTTTCAACCCGGGAAAAACTGGTTGTCTCATCTTCATGGTACATGGACTGCTGAAGCATTTCTTTCGGAAGAAGAATTACTTCCCGGTGTCAAAATCATTAAAAATAAAGATGGTGTACGAAACGGGCAAAATGATAACCCTTGCCTGATGTTGTCTTTAGGAAAAGAACCCGATGAAAATCATGGTGCAGTTTTTGGTGCCGTATTGGCCTGGAGTGGCAATTACGAATTGAAATTTGATACTGATCAGGGAAGGCGAAGTTGCTTGTTTGCCGGAGTAAATCCGGACGCTTCGCAATATATATTGATGCCC
The DNA here is from genome assembly GCA_031552335.1 of Bacteroidales bacterium. GTDB lineage: Bacteria > Bacteroidota > Bacteroidia > Bacteroidales > Azobacteroidaceae > JAISFI01. The sequence continues at coordinate 15,365 of JAVBMQ010000166.1, forward strand.
AAAGAAATATTCCGGACGCCGGAACTGGCTCTTACTTTCAGTATGGAAGGTAAAGGTGGAGTGAGCCGCAACTTCCATCGCTGGGCACGGGATTATAAACTATGTCATGGAAATAAGCAAAGAGATATTTTACTGAACAGTTGGGAGGGTGTTTATTTGGATGTAAACCAGCAGGTAATGGAACAAATGATGTCGGATTTTTCCGGATTGGGAGGCGAATTGTTTGTCATGGACGATGGTTGGTTTGGAAATAAACATGCACGCAAAACTGATTCATCCGGTCTTGGCGATTGGGAAACTGATCATGAAAAATTACCGGAAGGTATTGATGCATTGGTTACCTATGCACAAAGCAAAGATTTGAAGTTCGGTATCTGGATCGAACCGGAAATGGTGAATAGTAAAAGTGAATTATATGAAAAACATCCTGATTGGATCATTTGCCAGGATAACCGTTCTCCAAAGATGACAAGAGGAGGTACACAAATGGTACTGGACCTCTCAAATCCCAAAGTGCAGGATTTTGTATTCGGAGTTGTGGATAATCTGCTCACAAAATATCCTCAGATTGCTTATATCAAATGGGATGCTAATATGGCATTGCATAATTATGGTTCCTTTTATTTACCGAAAGATAAACAATCTCATTTATACATTGACTATCACAGAGGTTTGGAAAATGTATTGAAACGCATCCGTTCAAAATATCCGGATGTAGTAATGCAAGCTTGTGGAGGAGGTGGAGGCAGAGTCAATTACGGAATTTTGCCGTATTTTGATGAATTCTGGACCAGTGATAATACAGATGCTCTTCAGCGGATCAGCATTCAGTGGGGTTATTCCCATTTTTATCCGGCCAATGCCATGGCTGCTCATGTAAGTGCTGCTAAAAATCACACTACCGGTCGCCAGACTCCTCTGAAATTCCGCTTTGATGTTGCTATGTCCGGAAGATTAGGTATGGAGCTTCAGCCTAAAGACATGTCGGCCGATGAACTGGCGTTTTCAAAAAAAGCGATTGCCGCGTACAAACAAATTCGTCCTGTAGTACAATCGGGAGATCTTTACCGGTTGATTTCCCCTTATGATAAACAGGGTATAGCTTCTCTTATGTATGTTACTCCGGAAAAAAAAGAGGCAGTTTTCTTTGCCTATAAAACAGAACATTTTCGCAATCAATTGATTCCAAAATTTAGAATGGCCGGACTTGATCCGGATAAAAAATATCGTTTACAGGAAGTAAATGGCCTGAATGACAATTTCCGGCAACAAAATAAAATTATAAATGGCCGGTTTCTGATGGATCAGGGATTGGATGTATCACTTGATAAAGAATATGCGAGTGTAGTCATTCGATTAGCAGAAGAGTAAATAGATAAAAATCTCATTTACAGGTAAAATATCTATTCGATAATAATCCATATACAATGAAACAAATTTTTTTAATGATTATGTTACTCCAGCTGATGATTCATGGAGTATCATTTGGTAACACAAAAGATCAACAGGAAAAACCTGTCTATAAAGATAAATCAGCTCCTATCGAACAACGGGTCGAAGACTTGCTGAGCAGGATGACTCTGAAAGAAAGAATACAACAGATGGAAAACCGGTCATCCGGTAAAATAGATGAGATCGATAAAATATTTCAGGGAAACAGTTATGGTTGTACTCATGAAATGGGTATGACTGCTTCCGATTGTGCTGCCATGTACTATGAACTGCAAAAATATATGCTGAATAAAACCCGTCTGGGTATTCCGGTTATTACTGCAGCAGAGGGTATTCAGGGTATTTTACAAAATGAATGTACTCTTTATCCGCATGCTTTGGCCCAGGGAAGCACATTCAACCCGGCTTTGATACAAAAAATGACAGAGGCCGCAGGAGAAGAAGCACGTGCGATCGGAATCCGTCAGGTACTTTCTCCTGTGTTTGATATTGCCAGGGAATTACGTTGGGGCAGGGTAGAGGAAACATATGGAGAAGACCCTTTCCTGATTGCAGAAATGGGAATTGGTTTTGTGAAAGGTTACCAGAGTAAAGGAGTCAATTGTATGCCTAAGCATTTTGTCGCTCACGGAACCCCTGCCGGAGGTTTGAATTGTGCCTTTGTCAGTGGTGGAGAACGGGAATTTCGTAGTATTTACCTGTATCCGTTCAAACGGGTCATTCAGGAAACCAAACCTTTGGCTGTAATGAGTGCTTACAGTGCTTATGACGGAGTGGCAACTTCCGGTTCATCTTATTATATGACTGATATCCTGAGAGGAGAACTCGGATTTAACGGATATGTTTATTCCGATTGGGGTTCGGTAGAACGGTTAAAGACTTTCCACTATGCAGCAGAAACGGTTGCTGAGGCTGCTAAAATGTCTGTTGAAGCCGGAATTGATGTGAATGTGGATGCTTCTTTCGGAGAGCTGGAAGATTTGGTGAATAGTGGGAAAATGGATGTTAAATACATTGACCAGGCTGTTCGCCGTGTATTGACCGTTAAATTTAAGCTGGGATTATTTGATGATCCATATGGTGATCCGAAGAATGTGAATAAGATAGTCAGGAGCAAAGATAAAGTAACCATAGCAAAAGAGGTTGCTGATGAAAGCGCTATCTTGTTAAAGAACGAAAACAATATTCTTCCGCTTGACCTGTCAAAATATAAATCGATTGCAGTGCTCGGACCAAACAGTAACCAGACGGTATATGGAGATTATTCCTGGACATCAAGGGATACCAAAGAAGGTATAAATTTGCTCCAGGGATTGCAGGAGGCAATTGGTGATAAAGTTAATTTATATCATGCGGATGGCTGTGACTGGTGGAGCCAGAACAGCGATCATATTCCGGAAGCTGTGGAAATGGCTCAGAACAGCGATCTGGTGATTGTAGCAGTTGGCACCCGCAGTACTTTCCTCGGACGTTCTCCTAAATATTCAACCGCAGGGGAAGGTTTTGACCTTTCTTCTCTCGAATTGCCCGGGAAACAGGAAGAATTGTTGAAAGCGGTAAAAGCTGCCGGGAAGCCTTTAATTGTAGTTCTTATTGCCGGTAAACCGATGGCTATGCCTTGGGTGAAAGACAATGCTGATGCAGTTATTGTGCAATGGTATGCGGGTGAACAACAGGGACGTTCCATGGCTGATATTCTTATGGGAAAAGTTAATCCTTCAGGAAAATTGAATGTCTCTTTTCCCCGGAGTACCGGAAATACACCTTGTTTTTATAATTATTATCCTACAGATCGTGAACAACAATTTGATAGTGGAGGTTCATATGAAGAACCAAAAGGGCATTATATTTTCGAAAAACCTTATGCGATATGGAATTTTGGTTATGGACTCAGTTATACAAAGTTTGATTATATAGATTGTAATCTGAATGATTTGGTATTTGCAGCGGATGGAAAATTAGAGGTAACAGTAGATGTAAAGAATGTAGGTGACAGGGATGGTAAAGAAGTTGTACAACTTTATGTCAGGGATCTGATCAGTTCTGTGGCTACTCCCATCAAACAATTGAAAGCATTTAAAAAGGAATTCATAAAAAGAGGAGAAACTGTCAGAATTAAATTGGAGGTACCAATGTCTGAATTAGCACTCTATAATGCAAAGATGGAAAGGGTGGTTGAACCCGGAATATTCGAAATACAAATTGGTAGTTCTTCCGATAATATTTTGTTTAACAAGAAGATAAAAGTAATTAAAAAGTAAAATGAGCGATGAAAAAAATGTGGATTGGAATAACCTTGCTGACGCTATTTTTTCTTCCATCGATCTATGCGGAAGAATATAAAGTAGTATCTCCGGATGGAAAATTGGAGATGAGGTTAAATACAGGAACAGAAATCAAATATGAAGTCTATCGTGATGATTTGAGTTTGATTGCACCTTCCAAAATTTCCATGTCTTTTAATAATGGAGTTGTTATCGGAGATCATGCCGTTCAATCAACGAACCGGAGATCCGTCAATGAAACAATATCTGTAATAGCAGGGAAAAATCAGATACTGGAAGATATTTATAATGAGTTAAGGGTCGATTTCGAAGCTGGTTATTCATTGATAGTACGTGTATATAATGAAGGAATTGCATACCGTTTTCAAACTGCATTTGAAGGAGATGTCATTGTTCATTCGGAAACAGCCGATTTTAATTTCATGGGAAACCCTTCCGTGGTATTTCCTGAAACCAATGTAGATTATGCTTCTGAAGATAAAGGGGGATATTGGTTGTCGATGACCAATTTTGAACGCCCATATAATAGATATCAGGCTATATCAGATATCGATTTGAATTCAAGAATCAAAGCTGAAGACGACCAAACGAGATACGCCAATACTCCTTTGATGGTTATTTATCCGGATACTTATACTTCCGGAATCCCATATAAAGTAGTAATCTCAGAGTCTGATCTGTTAGACTATCCCGGTTTATACTTGTATCGCCCCGCTGATGGAACTAACACTTTATCCGGTTACTGGCCGAAATATCCAAACGAAGTTTATAAGCCTGGGAATATGTATTATGGACATGATGTGCTGAGTCGCAATGATTATCTGGCTGTTACTAAAGGTACCCGAGATTATCCATGGAGAATAATCAATGTCTCTTCCGATGATAAAGATTTATTGAACAATGAATTGGTGTATAAATTGGCTACTCCCTTACAACTGGATGATATTTCCTGGATCAAATCCGGAAAAACGGTTTGGGAATGGTGGCATAAGGCGATGTTGACGCCGGCAGGAGCCGCTGATCCTGCCAATGGAATTCCAGCCAATGGAAATGATAATCTGGGTTATGGCTTGTACAAATACTATGTGGATTGGGCTGCGAAGAACAACATTGAGTATCTTACATTAGATGCAGGTTGGAGTGAATCGTATATCCGTCAGCTTTGTGCTTATGCTAAAGGTAAAGGAGTCGGTGTTTTTGTTTGGACTTTCATTAATCAGGCAATTGAAGATGCCAATTGGGTGAAAAAAATGAAAGGTTTTGGAATTTCCGGAGTTAAGGTTGATTTTGTCAACCGGGACGATCAGATAGCGATCAATTGGATTGAAGATATTGCAAAAAGATGTGCTGATAATAAGATGTTACTGTTGCTACATGGATGCCCTAAACCCACTGGTTTACAACGGGCATACCCGAATATATTGAACTATGAAGCTGTATGTGGAAATGAATCTAATTTCTGGAACCGGAATGCGAATCCGGATTATCATCTTGAGATTCCTTTTATTCGTATGCTGGCAGGTCCGTTTGATTATACCCCGGGTTCTATGAGGAATAAGACAAAGACTCAGTTTTCTCCCATGGATATTGCCAATACAGTTCCTTCCAGCATGGGAACCCGGTCACATGAACTGGCTATGTATATTATCTTTGATCAACCGCTTGGATTTTTGTGTGATGCTCCTACAGAATATGATAAATATCCGGAGATTCTGGAATTTTTCCAAAATGTCCCGACTGTATGGGATAAGACAGTACCATTGTCCGCAGAGTTCGGAAAATATGCCGTGATAGCAAAACAAACAGGAGATGACTGGTTTATTGCAGGAATGACCAACTGGAATGAGAAAACCGTAACAGTAGATTTTTCTTTTTTACCGGAGGGTTTTGTTTTTGATGCTGATGTGATTAAGGATTATAGCAATAATGGTTATCCTGCAAGATATGTGGCAGAGGAAATAAGTATCTCGAGTAAAACAGTACAATCTGTCAGAATGTCGCAAGGTGGTGGTTTTGTTATACGCTTGCATGGCAAGAGAAAAACCGGTATTGATAAAACGTTGAAAGAAACTCGCATTTTACATTACATAGATTTTAATAACCAGGTATTGATTCTCAAATCCGGACAACCTTTATTGTCAGCTCAGATTTATAATCTTTCCGGGAAATTGTTAAAAAACGTAAATCTGAAAGACGAAAACGTCTATGAAAAACAACTGAATATTGCAGATTTGAATCCCGGAGCTTATATACTGAAAGTAATCACAAATCAATCAGTCGAAGATTTGAAGTTTGTATATTGATTTAAATATCTCAGAAGAAACGAATTGGGACGAATTGAACGAATAAAAATTGAGCTTTAAAATTCATTTTATTCGTCCTGTTTGTGTCTTATAAATTGTAAATTCATTCAAAAAATATTCTGCTCTTTCAATTTTTTCAGACAAACCGAACCTGATTAATCAGAAATTCTTCCTGAAATTATGTCTAAATGTAGCAATACTACATTTGTATTATCTTTTGGCAGATTTCGACTTTTTTATCCGGTAATACTCTACTTATTTTGCATCGTGAATAATAGTGAGAAACAAAAATTATTTAATAGTCCACATGAGAAACTTATTGCTTTTAATTGTTGCCTTCTTGTTCTCTTTGGGGCAAGCACAGGCTGATCCCGGCAAAACAATTGCCATCCATACTAAAAACACAAGCTTAGTGTATAAAGTGAATGACAAGAATAAAGTCTGTCAGTCGTACTTTGGTAGTAAATTAAGTGATTCCGATTGTGCACAAGTAACGGTATCAGATAATGAGATAGCTCCGACATTCGGAACCAGTTATGTACATCAGCCGGCTATACGTGCTGTACATGCGGATGGAAATACTTCCACAGAACTGGTTTTTGACAAAACTGAGACAAAAAGATTGAATAACAATCAGGTACAAACAGATGTTTATCTGAAGGATACTTATTTCCCTTTCAATGTAAAAATATCTTTCAAAACATATGAAAAAGAAGATATCATCGAACAGTGGACAGAGTATTCTCATAATGAGAAAAAAACGGTCGTATTATATGACTATGCTTCTTCCTGTCTGAGTTTTCAGGCTACCCATTATTATATGACTGAATTTTACGGAAACTGGGCAGATGAGATGCATATGACAGAAACGCTTTTGGTTCGTGGCACAACCACTATAGATTCTAAATTAGGGGTCAGATCCAATCAATATGGTCATGGTTGCTTTTATCTTTCCTTAGAAAAACCTTCTGCAGAAGATGATGGAAAAGTTATCGGTGGTACATTGGCCTGGCCGGGAAGTTTTTCTTTGCAGTTCAATATAGATCACCAGGAAAAATTACGTGTTATTTCCGGAATCAATTCTTTTGCCGGACAATATTTACTGGAAAAGGGTGACGTACTTACTACCCCGGCATTACTTTATACTTATAGTGAAGACGGAAAAGGAACTGTTTCCCGTCGTTTTCATCGTTGGGCTCGTCAATATGGAGTATATAACGGAACAAAACCTCACATGACATTGATGAATAACTGGGAAGCTACTTATTTCAATTTTGATAATGAAATCCTGACAGGTATCATTGATGATGCTGCGAAAATGGGATTTGATTTATTCCTTTTGGATGACGGTTGGTTTGGTACTAAATATCCCCGGAATAACGATGATGCCGGACTTGGAGACTGGGACATCAACAGAAAGAAACTCCCTGATGGCTTAGGTTATCTGGTCAATGAGTGTGAAAAACGGAATATCAAATTCGGTATCTGGCTGGAACCTGAAATGGTGAATCCGAAAAGTGAATTGTACGAAAAACATCCGGAATGGGTGATTACGCAACCTAATCGTCCGCTGGATTTGAGCCGTAACCAATTGATCCTGGATTTGAGTAATCCTGCTGTTCAGGATTATGTCTTCAACGTGGTGGATAAAACCATGACCGAAACCAAAAATATTTCATATATCAAATGGGACTGTAACCGTTTTGTGACCAATTCCGGTTCATCTTATTTGCCTGCAAACAAACAATCTCATCTCTGGATCGAATATAACCGTGGTTTGATGAAGGTATTAAAACGCGTGCGTGAAAAATATCCGGATGTCACCATCATGGCTTGTTCGGGTGGCGGTGGCCGTATTGATTATGGTACATTGCCTTATTTCGATGAATTCTGGATCAGTGATAATACCGATGCTTTAGACCGGATTTTTATTCAATGGGGAGCCGGTCAATTCTACCCTGCCATTTGTATGGCGAGCCATGTGTCTGTTTGTCCGAACCATATTACCGGCCGTACTGTGCCTTTGAAATTCCGTTTTGATGTGGCTACCTCTGCTAAACTGGGTATGGACTTACAACCCCGTCAGATGTCGGAAGATGAAAAGGCATTCTGCAAAATTGCGTTGAAAGACTATAATAGTGTGAAAGAAGTTGTACAATTCGGAGATCTCTACAGATTACTTTCTCCATATGAAAGTAACAGAGTTGCCATAATGTATGCCATGGAAGATCAGTCTCGTGTGGCTGTTTATTCATTCCTGATGAAAAAAGAAATAAATGGTAACCGTCAGGTATTATATCTCCGTGGTTTGGATCCCAATAAACAATATCGTTTGCATGAATTGAATAAGATTCCTAACCGCTGGTCGAGATTCGATTCACTTGAAGGGAAAGTATATTCAGGTGCGTATCTGATGAATTATGGTGTGTCTTTTTATATGAGTGAAGAATATGAAAGTCTTGTGTTTGAGGCAATAGCTCAATAAAATTAAGAGTTTGGAATTAAAAATTAAAAGCCGCAGGATCATTGTGAAACTGCGGCTTTTAATTTTAAACCGTAACGGTTATTTAGTCTAGTCACTGTGTGCTGACTTTTTTGAATTAGAACGTATAAAAAAATTATTTGATTACCTTCAGACTTTTCCCTGCAACATTTACAATATAAATTCCTTTTGAAACGACCGGGATAAAGTCATTGGTCATTCCTATTGCTATTTTCTGGCCGACAAGGTTGATAACATTTACGCTTTTTTCAACTGTACTTTTCACAAGGAAACCGTTATCAACTATTTCTACCCAAAAGTCTAAGTCATTTTTATTTGAGGGAATGGATGTAAGATCTTTTAAAATAGTTGTAAACGGACCTCCTGCATATGATTGGTCAATGGCTTGTACTCCTACAGTATAATTTCCACCTTCGGACAAAGACATTACGTATTCCTTTATTTGTGAAGAAAGGGAAGTCTGCAGGTCTGTTCCTACCTTAATCTTTCCTGTATTGATATCAGCAGGAATCACCATCCATATTTTATTTGTATTGTTATTTTTTACATAGATGTTATAGCGCAAGGCTTGTTTTGAGCTTATATCATCCGAAGCTTCGCCCCAGGTGATATGTAACCTGCTGTTTTTGAACTCGGCATTTACAAAAGCAGGGGCAGAGGGAGGCTGATTTCCCGGGAGTCCCGAGTTCTCAGGATGGTTTTCATAAATACGTACAGGAGAGGGATATGCATCGCCGTCATATGATCCTTTTGCTCCACCAATGACGATATCCATATTGCCGTCGCCATTCACATCTCCCATATTGATACCTCCGTCTTTCACGGGAAAGATGGGATAGGTAGTATCCAGGATAAATTTATTTTCATTATTTTGATAATATACTCTGGTTAAATCTTTTGATCCGTCATATGCTTTCATAATCATATCCATGCGTCCGTCATTGTTGAAGTCTGCAATGAGAATGTTTGCAACATTGACCGGGGTAATACCACTTTCGTCGGAGTTGCAGTATGTGAATGTAGCTTCTTTAGTTTCCGGATTGATTGTAATATTGTATAATTCGGAATAACGAGCCCAGTTATCACCATGGCCGGTAACTAAAATATCCAGGGTGCCGTCTCCATTTATATCAGCTAAAACAGATTGGCTTTGCCAGGCACCGGGCATATTGCCGGGTGTTATGTTCTGGAAAGTTCCGTTTTGCATGTTTTTGTAAAGGCCTATTCCTCTTGGTATATTGCTGTATCCATTATGAAAAATATCCAGCCAACCGTCGTTGTTTACATCTGCAAACATAACAGATCCATTTGCCGTGGGCTTATAGTTGACAGGTAAAGCTGTAATTTGTCTTTCGAATTTTCCGGTTCCGTTTATGTTTTTATACAGATCGATACTCCTGTCCACATCATCCCGGCATAGTAGCAGGATATCATTATAACCATCATGATCATAATCTCCCACAGAGATCGTGTTGAAATATTCTTCGTCAGCGTATTGCCTGAATCCGGTATTATAAACTTCTTCGAATAAATAATTGCCTTCTTCTCCGAGATTCCTGTAAAGGCGAAGGTATTTCTGGCTCATCGGAAAACGCCAGTCTCCGCCTTTTCCCATGAATAATAAATCAAGATTGCCATCATTGTCATAGTCAAAAAAAACAGCATTTGTATATATGGATACCTGTATGTTGGCATCATATTCCTGGACTACAGTGAATGTATTGTCACCATTGTTTTTAACCAGGGTGGCCATTTCGTTCCACATGTGCCAATCGGCTGGTTTAACCTCACTTTCGTCTGTGTATCTGAATTTTCCGGGCCCGTCATATTCGTAATGAAACCAGTTGAAATCAGCTTGTCCAGCATTTCCTTTTGTGTTATAGGTAAAAAGGCCTACCCGGGAGCCTTTCCAGTCGCCGGAACCTAGAGAATAAGCTTCTTTACAAGGAAGGAATTCAGTATTATCGAGGCTGTAATATAACTGGTGTTCATTGGTATTTCCATTCAGAAATGCTTTGAAGTAGACCATATTGGTTGAAATTTCTTTTATTGTGCTCACAGTTCCATCCATTTCTACATAAATGTATTGTTTATCATTTATTTTTTGGATTCCTATAGCATTGTACTTATTTCCAAGGCAAAAGAGTCCGGCCCGTTGTCCATCTGCCAGTTTGCTGCAGTCCAGCTCTGTAGATGCTTCTCCATGATAGCCCATTAGTTTCTGGGTAAACATATTTCTGGAGTTCCTTAATTTATCGGCTTTCTGAGCCTTGATAACCAGATATCCCGGACGTTCGGAGAGAGACCAATAATCATTTGACGGATTGTGGTTGAATTGCCATTGTAAGTTTTTTTGATCAGAGAAGAATTCATCGCTGGTTTGCGGGCCAAAAATTTCTGAGACATTACCGGTATTTGGCTTATTCCATTGTTTTACCGGTTCTCCGATGCCATTATTGTCAAGGTCTTTTCCAATAAAGGGAAAGCCCTCCACCCATGTTACCGGTTGTAAATGAACGATTCTTCCCTGAGGATCTTTTGACTGGAAATGATAAAACCACCATTCTCCGTCAGGAGTATCAACCAAAGCTCCCTGATGGGGACCATTGATTTTAGTGGCGCCTTGTTCCAATACTATCTTTTTTTCATAAGGACCGTAAATATTTGTTGACCGCATAACGGTTTGCCATCCGGTAGAAACGCCTCCTTCGGGAATACTGATGTAATAATATCCGTCTTTTTTGAATAGTTTGGTGCCTTCTGCAGTGGGCCCTTCATAAACTTTGGTGCCATTATCAAGGAGTTGAGTGCCATCAGCGCTCATTTTATGGATAATGATCGGTCCTCCACCTAATTGACTCCTTCCTAAATACGCATCCCCATTGTCATCCCACAGCGGACAAGGATCTTCCCATCCACTGATGTTTTTTACATTCAACAGAGGAGACCATGGTCCTGCCGGATCTATTGTGTTTGACATAAATAAACCTTCATCAGGACTACAGAAATACACCCAGAATTTACCATTATGATAGCGGATGGCAGGGGCCCATGAGCCACCCCCATAACGTTCATTGTTATCATATTTAGGGAAATTGAGACGATCATATACCTGGCTGATTAACTTCCAGTTGACCATATCTTCCGATTCCAGTATTTGCATTCCTATAAAATGGAAATCAGAAGCCACCATATAGTATTTTTGACCTACCCGTATCACATCCGGATCTGAATAGTCGGCATTCAGGATAGGATTGACATAAGTACCATCGCTTTGATCCCCCCAACGGGTATCTTTATTGACATTTTTCAAATACCACTTACTGGCAGAGGTTGCACCCAGGTCCTGTCCTCCGTAGAATAACCCCATATAACCATTGTTTGTGAAATCAGCCAGTACCGGACGTGCCCTATGGGTGCCTGGAAACAAGTCTTGTGTTTTTTCATCCTGACTCCCCAAACGGCTGAACGAGGTTGGGGTTTGAGCAAAAATGTTCAGTGCACATGCACATACAAAAAGAAGTAATCCTGTTTTTCTCATAAAATTCTTTTATCTGATTTGTTTTTCAAATGATATTAACCACAAATACAAAGGTAAATCTTGTAGAATGAGAAGGAATACACAGCTTGTTCAAAAAATAGAACATTTGTTTCAATCTCGATACCTTTCCCTATACTCTTTGGGCGTGATCTCCATTTCCGATTTAAAAGCCTTGGAAAAATGAAAAGGATCATGATAACCCAGCCGGAAGGATATTTCTTTTAATTTCAAGTCTGAAAATTGAATATATGAACAGGCCCGTTGTATTTTCAACTGATGATAATATTCTATGGGGGAGTAAGATGTCTTTTCCAAAAATATGGCCCTGAAGCGGGAATCGGAATAACCTACGTGTTTGGCCATATCCTGCAGTGTTATTTTGTTCTCTAAGTTATCCTTCATAAAAATAATGCTCTTTTGTATCATATCCACTTCCTTTACCTTTTTTATTTCCCTGTATTGATTCAGATATTTAACAGAAGCCAGGAAGTGCATCAGACAAAAACTTACATATTCCAGGTTTTCAGGATTATAACCCATTTCCAGATTCTGGTACATTTCTTCAAATAAAAGAAACCGGTCACTATACCTGCTTTTATCCGATTCTTCCAGGTAAATCAATTTGCCTATAATAGAAGAAAACATGAAAAGATTTTCTCCGCAGAAATGGAACCAGTATATACTCCATGGATCGGAACTGCTTGCTCCATAAGCATGAGCTTCATTGGCCGGAAGGATAAAGGCGTTGTTTTTAGTTAGTTCATGCTTTTCTCCTTTATGAGAAACCCAGCCATTTCCTCTTTCACAATAAATGAAGACATTTTCATTAGCGCCTTTTACCCTTTCCCTGAAATGAAATTTTGCATTCGGATAATAACCAATATGGGTAATGTATAGCTGTTTTGTTATCTCATTACCTGCTTGAAAATTTCTGATGTTGTAGGGTGTAATGATTGCTTTTTCACCCTTAAATCCTTCGGCTATTTTTTCCATAGAAAAAGTGTATTTCAGACATTTTTTACATGGCTGTTTGTTGATTTGATATGATTCTAAATAAATCAGGTGCAATAATAGTTGTTTTTTACATGTTTTCAAAATATTTATGCATGTTTTTTAAAGGGCCATTGTTGTAATTTTGTACCGGAAATAAAATCAACAACATGGAAAAAACAGTAAAACGTAGCAGTTCATATTTACTCCTCATATCTTTGGTTTCAGCCATGGGAGGACTATTATTTGGTTATGATTGGGTAGTTATCGGAGGGGCAAAGCCTTTTTATGAAGTTT
>JAVBMQ010000049.1:0-9173 GCA_031552335.1 Bacteroidales bacterium
GTATATCAGGAGAATAAGCATAGTTGTTATCAGAATCATCCATAAGGGTTTCTTCCGAGTAAAGAGAAGTTGCAGGAATAATTTCTTGCTGGGTTCTTCCACTTGACCAGGACAAGGAAACCACATTTCCCGATTCAATAACTATATTTTGCTTATGGGACGCACAAACCGGCAAGGCAGCAGAAATCACTTCTGATCCCCCGGTTGTTTTCTCCATTAATTTTTCTCCATTGACATATAGAGTTGTCGGTCCCTGGGCAACCAGATACAAGGTATATTGATCTGCATATAAAGTTTCCAGGGTTCCGGAATAACGGATCTTCTTGGCATTCAAAGGCAAGGCATTGCTTGTTCCGGGAACAACATCATCTATTTCTTTTATAAGATCAGTCATCTCCTCATCCGCATAACATGCCGCATGCAAACCCTTTCCCGAAGGGGTATTCGGGTTATCCAACAGATAATCTATCACCACTAATTTTTTATCTCTTCCCACATATACAAATGACAAAACTCCATCTGATAAAAGACGTGTATGGTCTACTTGTGGTTCGGAACAGAAACGGCCTTTATCCACACCGGAAACCAATCCCCAGTTGGCATAGTTTCCTGCATCTGTAGCGGCATATACTTCGGCGCCATTGGCAATTACATAGGCATTATCAAATGCGTCTATTACAATCTGAGAACGGCAATAAGAGTTCACTGTGGCTCCATTATTTTTTACCTGATTAGTTATCCAGGTTCCGTTGGTATCGCGAAAACGTTGGTGAAGCCGGGCCTCTTTTCTGGACAAATTCCAGTCGCTAATAGCAGCACCTTCCTTCGGAATATGAGAATTTAATACATGCACACGACCTTTGCTATCAGTTGCCTGACTTTCCTGATTAATATACCCTCTATTATAAGGAATAGTTACCACTTTCAAAGAAGCAATTCCTTGCCGGAGACAGACACCTGATGTCCTGCTGTTTGTCGGATTGATTTTTTCAGTTAATGCAACTGTATTACCTTGAGAGTCTTTCCATGTACGTCCATGATCCTCACTATATGCATAAGAAATATCATGGTTACTACCTCCGCCGAAATCATCTCTCCAACACCAGGAAACATGTAATTTACCGAATTTATCATAATCCATCCGGTTGATATAGGCACAGGCATCCGGAGTAAAATCCATTCCCTGTACATAACGACCGATCAAACTCCAGGTATGAGTTTCTCCATCATATTCACGCAGGTAACTATCCCCATCACCACTCAATTTATACCTGCATTCAAACAGAAGATTCCCATCCGGCTTATTAATAAAACGAGGATAAGTAACATCAGGAACTGTTACCTCAGCCTCCAGATAATTAATATCCGGACCAAAATTAGATGCCGACCATTTGGTATTCTCCGGATCATTGGCCAAACCAACTACCGAACGACGATAATGTAAAGTAGTATTGTGATGATCGTATGATAAGTGAATTGTACCATCATTCGCACAAATCCCCATAGATATCACATTATGTGCATCATCTGCCGTATTTTTGTGGTCCAATACGATTTCATGCCATTCTCCCAGAGGAAGTTTACGCCGGGCAATACAAGTATTTCTTGTATCGTTATAATACACAGTATATTGATACCCCTTATAAGTCAGCAAAGCATCCTGCTGAAAAGCTTGGCCTGTCAATTGTTCCTGTCCTGACAATAAATAACAGCCTGTTGCCACAGCGCTCTCTCCTACCCGGATCATGTGAACACCTTCGGGAGTCTGAGCAAAACTACCGGCAAAAGCAAATAAGGAAATTACAAAGCCTAAAATTATTTTTTTATTCATCAGTATTCTATTTATTTAAAGGTGTCTTCCGGACTCCATTCATCCTGCCATGCGATATCCATATCGCCATTTTCATTAAATGTAACAGGTAACCAGATATAACGGGAATCTATCAGGTCTGTTTTTTTCCATTTATCAAACATGGCAATGTAAGCATCTGTTTTTCCTGCAACAGGCAGAACATGGGTACTTTGTCCATAAAAAGTAATATTGGCATCCGTACCGGAACAAGGATTTCCTTTCACCGTCCATTCTCCCAATAAGGAGTCGGCCACTGCATACTCTGCCTGATTAGGATCCCAGGCTGTACATCCGGAAGAAACAACATAATATTTTCCATTACGTTTGAATACAGCAGGAGCTTCCCTGGATTGATCAATAAAATTCCGGGTAAATGTACCTGCAGGTTTCAAATAATCATCTGTAAGCAAACTGATATACAATGTGCGGTTTTCTTCGGAAGAATAAATATGATATGCTTTTCCATCGTCATCTTTGAATAAAGTCATATCGCGGCTCATTTGTCCGTTCGGACGCATGGAGCCTAAATAAGTAAATTCACCTGCCGGAGAATCACAAACGGCAACTCCGGCGGCAGCCTTGGCATAGTCATGACTGTCGACATGCAACCACATAACAAATTTTTTCGTCAATTCGTTATAGATGACTTTAGGCCTTTCCAATACATTAGAAGGATGAAGTTCGGAAAAAGTATCCGAAGTGTTCGGCTTCAGTACAACCCCTTCAAATTTCCAGTTCATCAAATCCTGAGAAGAATAACAAGATACTCCTCCGGCTTCCGTCCGGTAACATTCCCAACTGGGAACTTTCGGATTCCAGTAAGTAGAATCTCCTTTATATTCTCCATACCAGTAATAAGTTCCATCATGATATAAAACACCACCACCATGGGCATTGATCCGGTTTCCTTCGGTATCAAACCACTCTGCTCCGGAAACGATCATCGGCTTTGCTTCCGGTTGATTTTCTATTTCATTCCCTGCTTTTTTCTGCTTACAACCGCTGACAATAAGAATTAGTGCTA
Source organism: Bacteroidales bacterium (assembly GCA_031552335.1). Classification (GTDB taxonomy): domain Bacteria; phylum Bacteroidota; class Bacteroidia; order Bacteroidales; family Azobacteroidaceae; genus JAISFI01. The sequence continues at coordinate 2,877 of JAVBMQ010000049.1, forward strand.
GTTGTATTAAAATAATCTTTTTCATTGATTTTTACTTTACCTTTATCGTTAATTCTGCTGTTTTTATCCATGGAGACGAAAATCTAACAGTTACATCACCGTCTTTTCCTGTGGCCTGAATATAAGCTAACATACGTCCGTGACACACCCGTTGCACATTATCGGTATAATCACCCATATCTTTATTATCACCGCCTTCTAATCCCAGAAGCCTGGCAGGGCCGGAAACCCTGCATGTCACCTCATTATCCGAAAGCATAACAGGCACACCATCTTCATCAACTACCTGAAGAACAATCTGGGCTAATCCCCTGTCTTTGGAAATTTCTTTTTCTCCGGACCGGATTGTCAATGCATAAGGTTGTTTGGAGGACTGAATAGCATAAGTAGCGACTGTTTTTCCATCCTTATCCATTCCTAATACTTCCAATTTTCCTGCCTGATAAGGAACATCCCAATAAATGACTCCATTGTCATCATTCCGGTCTTTTGTTTCTCCTACTTCTTTTCCGTTCAGAAGCAACCTGGCTTTTGCTGAATTGGTATAACAAACCACACGGATGGTTCTTCCTTCTTCGTAATTCCAAATCGACCAAGCATCTATAGACGGAGCTCTTTCCACATAATTATTGCCTCCCGAAGCATTATTCTGATTTCTACCTCCACGACCGGCAGGTATGGGATATGTACCTAAGTAGGCCATCGGACGATCCGACCAAAGTGACTGGCGGAAATATCCGCGGGGTTTGATAAAACCGGCAAAATCCAATAATCCGGAATAAAATCCACGGGTTGGCCATGGACCAGACTCCCCAAGATAGTCAATCCCTGTCCACAAAAATTGTCCGAAAATATGCTCATTGTCTCTCACAGCTTTCCATGCATCCATATCATGTCTGTTCTCACTACCATAAATAACTCTGTTGGGATATTTTTTATGGTCTGAAATATAACGGCTTTCGGTATAGTTGTATCCGGCAACATCCAATGCTCCGGGATATTCTGTTTCGTTAGACATGGCAACTCCGGCAAGACCGGCTGTCGTCGGACGGGACTTATCATATTGTTTCACAACAGCAACCAATTTTTTAGCAATGGCTCCTAAACGCATTGCATCGGGAGCATCTTTCTTATAACCTCCAAACATAGCCTGAGTAAAACCAGTCTCTTCCGTACCTCCCAATATAGGGTGAGAATATGGATCATTCGGGTAATCTACTTCGTTACCAATACTCCAGGCAAAAACAGAGAGGTGGTTCCGGTCACGACGTACGATATCGGCCATATCTCTTTCGCCCCACTCTTCGAAGAAATCATAACTTCCCTGGAAACCGGGAGTTCCGGCATTCCAACCTGCCAGCCATTTACGTTTCGGGAATTCCCATTCATCAAATGCTTCATCCAATACCAACAAACCTAATTCATCACATAACTCATATAGATCCGGAGCCTGTGGGTTATGACTGGTACGGATCGCATTACAACCTACTTCTTTTAAAGTTAGCAAACGTCTTTTCCAGACTTCCCGGGGAACCGCAGCGCCTAACACTCCTGCATCATGGTGCAGACATACTCCTTTTACTTTCATCCATTGTCCGTTCAAAGCAAAACCTTTATTGGGATCAAAAGTATATGTCCTGAATCCTGTGGTAGTGGTAGTGGCATCTATTTCTTTTCCATCTTTCAAAACAGTTGTTTTCAGTTGGTATAAAGCCGGACTATTCAGATCCCACAACTGAGGTTTACTTACTTTCAATGCAAATACCAGTTTATTATTCTGTTTCCCGGACACAGATATTTTCTTTGAATCTTTGGCCACCGCTTTCCCTTCCGGAGAAAGCAGTTCATTTACAACTGTCAGTGAGGTATTTTCCGGTGTTCCATTTTCGATTTCCACTTCTACATTTAAAACACCATTTCCTTTATTTACTGAAGGATAAGCATATACTCCCCATTGGGCGATATGAACCGTACCTGCATAAACCAGCCAGACGTCCCGGTAAATACCCGATCCGGTATACCAGCGGGAATCTGCCGATTGGCTATGGTCTACTCTTACTGCAATTACATTACTTTTTCCAAATTCAATATAAGGAGTTGCATCATACATAAAAGAAACATATCCGTTAGGTCGTTTTCCTAAAGAATGTCCATTCACAAAAACCTCACTACGATTGTATACTCCCTCAAAATAAAGGTATACTTTCTCACCCTGTTTATCCGCAGGAATATCTAATGTCTTCCTGTACCAACCTATTCCTCCTGGTAAAAATCCGGTACAACTCGCCAATGTAGGACTCAAAGGCTCTTTTACACTCCAGTCATGCGGAAGATCCACATTTTGCCACCTGCCATCATTGAAAGCGGGAGATTGTGCATTTACAGAATCCTTCAAAGAAAATTTCCAGGAATCATTTATCAACCGGGGGTCTCCAAAAGAAACCTGCCCCATCATTGAAACTGAGGATATCATAAAAATCAACAATATCAACTCTCTTACTTTCATTTTTCTTACCATCCTTTTATAGATTAAACTGTTAGTTACTTTTTCTTTATTTTGCAAAAATATCATTTTCTGATCAATAAACACACGCAAAAAACAAATTGATTGATAAATCCACCTGTTTGAGACATAAATCCACCCTCAATCCCAAGAATTGATTGATTTACACCCGTTTTTTCGTTTCTTTTTATTGAGAAAAAACAACACTGAACGATAATGCGATGAAAATGAATTAAAAATCGTCTTCCATTTCAAATATTATTTTAATCTTTGCAAATCAAAAAATTATGTAAATTAAAACTACTCAATATGAAATCATTGGTGCTGTATCTGACTATTAGCTTATGCTGTCTTTTTCCCTTTGCCCAAACAAATGCGGCTGTGGAAATCTCAACTTCTGAGACTGAAATTGTTGAAATTATTAAAAAAGTGAATTATTATTGGCAAAATAATAGCAAATCCAAATGGTCTTTCTGGGATGAAGCCGCCTATCATACCGGAAATATGGAAGCCTATTGTACCACGGGTATTGAAGATTTTCGCCGTTATTCCGAGGCTTGGGCTGAAAAAAACGAGTGGAAGGGTGCAAAATCCGATGATAAATCCAGATGGAAGTATCATTACGGAGAAACAAATGATTTTGTACTTTTCGGAGACTGGCAGATTTGTTTTCAAACCTATATAGATTTATATAACCTTGATCCGGACCCTAAAAAAATTGCCCGGGCTAAAGAGGTCATGGAACATGAAATGAGCACCCCAAACAGTGATTATTGGTGGTGGGCCGACGGATTGTATATGGTTATGCCTGTAATGACAAAACTTTATAAATTGACCGGAGATACCCTGTACCTGAATAAACTGTATGAATACTATTTGTATGCTGACAGCGTCATGTATGACAAAGAGGAAGGCCTGTATTATCGCGATGCCAAATATATTTACCCTAAACACAAAAGTACAAACGGGTTGAAAGATTTTTGGGCTCGAGGCGACGGATGGGTTTTTGCCGGACTTGCTAAAGTATTGAAAGATTTACCGGGAAACAATCCGAACAGATCTTTTTTTGTAGGCCGGTATAAAAAAATGGCTGAAGCAATTATTGCCGCTCAACAAAAAGAAGGATATTGGACCAGAAGTATGCTTGATCCGGAACATGCTCCCGGACCGGAAACAAGTGGAACAGCATTCTTTACTTATGGTTTATTCTGGGGAATCAACAACGGTTATTTGAATAAAGAAGAATATATGCCTGCTGCTGCAAAAGCATGGAATTATCTTATTAATACTGCATTACAAGCAAATGGAAAAATCGGATATGTACAGCCTATCGGTGAAAAAGCAATTCCGGGACAGGTAGTGGATGCTAATTCCACAGCTAATTTTGGAGTGGGAGCTTTTCTTCTGGCAGCCTGCGAATTACTTAAAATGAAAGGATACTATACCAGCTTTAATCCCGGACAGTTGTGGTTAGACAATAACGGCGAACATATCAATGCGCATGGTGGTGGAGTGATCTGCCACGATGGAAAGTATTATTGGTTCGGCGAACATAAAGGAGCCAAATCGAATAATGCATTGGTGGGTGTTACCTGTTACTCTTCCGATGATTTATATCGCTGGAAAAATGAAGGTATTGCTCTATCCGTGGATGAAGATCCTCAAAGTGAAATAGTAAAGGGTTGTATCATTGAACGTCCGAAAGTAATCTATAACAAAAAGACCAAAAAGTTTGTGATGTATTTCCATCTTGAATTGAAAGGAAAAGGTTATAGCGCCGCTCATGTTGGAATTGCTGTCAGTGATCATGCAACCGGTCCTTATAAATATATCCGCTCATGCCGTCCGAATGCAGGAAGTTGGCCTCTGAACATGTCTAAAGCAGAACGTAAAGACACTACTTCTGTCGATAGTTTTGAAGATTGGTGGACTCCCCAATGGACGAAAGCTGTGAAAAGCGGTTTGTTTGTGCGCCGTGATTTCCAAGGCGGACAAATGTCGCGCGACATGACCCTTTTCGTAGATGATAATGGTAAGGCTTACCACATCTTCTCTTCCGAAGAAAATTTAACGATTCATATTGCCGAATTATCAGACGATTACCTGAGCCATACCGGAAAATATATCCGTGTAGAACCCGCCGGGCACAATGAGGCTCCTGCAATCTTTAAAAAAGACGGAAAGTATTATATGATTACATCCGGGTGTACCGGTTGGGATCCTAATGCTGCTCGTCTGATGACTGCCGATAAGATTCTGGGTAACTGGACTTTACACCCGAACCCTTGTATAGGCAAAGGCTCTGACTTGACTTTCGGCGGACAAAGTACTTATATCCTCCCTGTCAATGGAAAAAAGGATGCCTTTATTTTTATGGCCGACCAATGGAGGCCCCGCAGACCCATAGATGGTCGTTACCTCTGGCTTCCTATCACATTCGAAAACGGACTGCCTGTATTGAAATGGGCTGATCAATGGCAACTTGACGTTTTTAACTGACAAGCAACAATTGTTTTTTGTTTTTTTAATACCTAATTTTGCAGCATGAAAAAACAATAAAATGACATATAAGAACATCAACTATAATGACCTGTCTATAAACATACAGTTATCTTTCTTTGCCCCGAAAAACGGAGCAAAAGAAATACATTGTATGGTACTGAATAATAATCCTGAATTTCCAACAGAAATTCAATTCAAGCACATCAACATTGCCCTATCCAGAATGAAAAGCATGCCTGATTTTGAACATGCTTCTTGCATTTGGAAACGTTTTTTTGTCAGTGATGCTGTCAACCAGGCAAAGTATCTGACAGAAGACGGGAATGAAGCTATTTCTGTGGTACAACAAGCGCCTATGAACGGGACTAAAGTCGCTGTCTGGTTGTATTTTATCGAAAATTGTGTAGTTACAAAGGAAAAAGAAGGAATTGTGTCCTTCAGGAGAGGCTCATATAAACACATCATTCATACACAATTGCATGACAAGTCAGCTGATATAATACAACAAACTGATGCAATTTTCGACCGTTATACAAAAGACCTTTCCGAAAGAAAGCTTTCATTGAAAAACAATTGTATCCGGACCTGGATTTATGTGCAAAATGTGGATATACAATATGCGGGTATGGTAAAAGCCCGTAGAGAGTATTTTGAGAAAGAGGATTTGCGTCCGGAAACCCATTATATTGCCAGTACCGGTATTGAGGGAAGATACATATATCCGGAAGTCCTTGTTTTGATGGATACTTATGCAATTGAAGGTATCGGTCAGGAACAGATTACATTCTTACATGCTCCTACTCATCTGAATCCTACATATGAATATGGTGTGACTTTTGAACGGGGTGCTGTCGTCAACTACGGAGATCGCCGGCATGTCTTTATTTCAGGCACAGCCAGCATCAATAACAAAGGAGAAATCGTCCATCCTCAGGATATCCATCGGCAAACAGAACGTACCCTTGAGAATATCCATGCTTTATTGACTGAAGCAGAATCCGGCATGCAGGATGTTGCCCAAATGATTGTTTATCTGAGGGACACTGCCGACACTGCTATTGTTTCAAAATATCTGTCTGAACATTATCCGGATATTCCTCAGGTGATGGTTTGGGCTCCGGTTTGCCGTCCCGGCTGGCTGATAGAAATAGAATGTATTGCCATCAAGCAGACAGATAATAAATTATACGATAACTTTTAACAGGATTTCTTGATGAATTTCCAAGCAATTTTTTCTGGTAACCTTCCCCAAAAAGATAAGTCTCTCCTGAAATCTTTAGAAGAACAGGCTC
>JAVBMQ010000194.1:0-4402 GCA_031552335.1 Bacteroidales bacterium
CGGATTCTCAAATCACCTGGTTTATCTGGCTCTGCTTTTTAAAGAAACATTGGACAGCGATACTTATTCTGACGGAGTAGGTTCTACGGTTGCCAACATCACAAACGGAACATTACGAACTCAAAAGTTGACTGCAATTTCCGCAGTAGCCAATATCGGGAAAGACACCAATTGGTGCGGACATCATTTTGCCCAAGCTAATTGGTATGCGTTCGGAAGACTTGCATGGAATTCGAATCTGTCTTCGGAACAGATTGCCGACGAGTGGATAAAGATGACATTTACATCAAATGAAAACTTTGTTCAACCCGTCAAGAAAATGATGCTTTCTTCCCGTGAAACAGTCGTAGACTACATGATGCCTTTGGGACTGCATCATATTTTTGCGCTCGAACATCATTACGGCCCCGGACCATGGGAGAATGTTGACGGAATGCGTTCCGACTGGTTGCCTTGGTATTATCACAAAGCCGATGCTGTCGGTTTGGGATTTGACCGAACGTCTACGGGAAGTAATGCCGTTTCTCAATATTTTCCTCCGTTGAATACTATTTACGGAAACATCGAGACTTGTCCCGAAAACTTGATTTTGTGGTTTCATCACGTTTCATGGGACTATAAGATGAAGGACGGGCGCACAATGTGGGATGAATTATGCCGCAAATACGATACAGGTGTTCAACAAGTAAGGGAATATCAAAAAGTTTGGGACAGAATGGAACCTTATATTGACAGCCAACGGTTTACGGAAGTTCAAACAAAATTGAAAATACAGTCAAAAGATGCGGTTTGGTGGAAAGATGCATGTTTACTTTATTTTCAAACTTTCTCAAAGAAACCGATACCCTATGACATAGAGCGTCCGATTCACAATTTGGACGAGCTCAAGTTGATAAAACTGGATATGAAAAATCACAATTAAAAAATTATGAAAAATCTTTTACTGATATTATTGATTTTTCCTTTTTCCTGCCTGGGTTGCAGCGATAAAAACGAGAATGAAAATGTCAACGGAGAATGTTCTTTTTCCGAGTCTGAGGTCATTGTAGACAATAGTTCGGGAACAAAAAAGATTTCGGCAGTGTGGGCTTATTCGGAATGGGAAATAACGACTGATTCTGAAGGCTTTATTACGAATATTACTCCTAACAAAGGAGGAAATGTAGATTTTCAGAGTAGAACAACAACCATAACATTTGATTATTCTTCTAACCCTTTAAGTACAGAAAGAACTCAGGATATATTCATAACTGACAAAAAAACACGTAAACAGGATAAAATAACAATTATTCAAACGGCGTCAAGTTCTAATGCCGAAATAACAGTTGACACAAGCATAAAATATCAAAAAGTTGTAGGATTCGGAGGTATGTATAATCCCGTTATATGGCTTAAAAGTAATCTGATAACAAGTGACGAAATCATCAGAATGTATAGCCCCGAAGGCTTAGGATATAATATCCTTCGCTTGATGATTTATCCCAAAGAATCTGATTGGGCGGCAGATGTTCAGGGGGCAAAACTGGCACAAAAGTATGGTGCGACAATCTTTGCCTGCCCTTGGGATTGTACTGAGGCATTGTCAGAAAAGATTACTGTGAATAATAAAGAGTACAAACATCTGAAAAAAGAAAACTATAAAGCTTACGCCAACCATTTGGTAAAGTATATCAACTTCATGAAAGATAACGGAGTAAACATATATGCTATCTCCGTACAGAATGAGCCTGATATGGATTTTACTTATTGGTACCCGCAAGAAGTTGTGGAGTTTGTAAAAGTGTATGGAGACCTGATTAGAGCGACAGGAGTAAAACTTATGTCTCCCGAAGCTTGCGGCATGCAGCCCGAATATACAGACCCTATCCTAAATGATTCTGAAGCTTTCGGTAATACAGATATCCTGGCAGGACATTTATATCAGGGTTTTACAAATTTAACGAGTAATTATGTAAAGAACAGGCATGACTATATCTGCGGGTTGTACAATAAAAAATTGGCAAGTGCAGGGAAAACCTGGTGGATGACCGAGCATCTGTTTAATGAAGGGGAAAAAGAAACCGACCAATCCTTATGGAAATTTCGCCAATGGAATTATAATCTTGAAACATTGGGGAAAGAAATACATATGTGCATGGAAGGTTATTGCAGTGCATATATTTACTGGTACCTGAAACGTTTCTACGGCATGATAGGTGATAATGATGACCGAAGTCTGGAAGATAAAGGAGGCAAGACACTTAAAAATGGCTATATAATGTCCCATTACGCTAAATATGTAAACGGACGACAAAGGATACAGGTGAGCAAGCTTGAAAATAACAATGATATATTGATTACAGCATATTCGGGTCAAAATGACATAACCCTGATTATTATCAATAATGGCAATACAACTGTAAACGGACTAAAGATAAACATTCCGAATACAGCAAAAAATTGTGAGGCAATAGAAACATCTGAAAATGAAAATATGGTAAAAAAGGATATTGTTTTCAACTCTGATAAAAAATCAGCTACAATACCTTTATCGGCAAAAAGTATTGTTTCAGTTAAATTTGATTTATAAATTATTCAACTAAGTTGACAGAAACATCACAATTAAAAACGATTGTTCATGAGGATTAAATCTGCAATTATCTCCAATGTAGCGAATATGAATATTTACCTGATATTATTATTTGTTATTGTGCTGCTTTCCTCTAATATCAAAGCAAGTGCAGCCGATAATTTGCGCCGACCGATTACGCCGCAAAGTCCTGCTTATTTGGTACATATCGATACATGGGCTTGGCCTGACCCTCAAAAGTGTATAGAACTGATTCCCGAAGATATTCGTCCGTATGTAATAATGAATATCTCGTTATCCGTTTCATCTTTCGTGAAAGATAAATATCCCTTTACCATAGCAGAATCGTGGTTAAGAACCTGTGCCGAAAATGGCATGTGGGCTGTTATCCAACCGAGCAGCGGCGGACCGAATAACTTTTCCAATACCTCAATGGAAGTCTACGAATATTTTTATGCCAATTATCCCAATTTCTTGGGTTGGAATTTTTGCGAGCAAAGTTGGGGATTTAATGCCGATAATGTGCTTTTGCCCGATAGAATTAAAATGTTTACAAAATTGCTGAAACTTGCTGATGAATACGGCGGTTATTTGGTGGTAAGCTATACGCTGACAATGGCAGCCCCGAGTTGTAACGCATTGGCCATGTTGAAAAGCGATTCGGAATTTGCGGAAGCAACAAAAACTTACATGAATAATTTTATCGCTTGCGAAAAATATACCACAACCAGAGGATTTTATGATATTGAAAGTACCAGTTTAGGTGCATATCTTTCCAAACACGCGGGAAACTATGGGATACGCTTTGACCAATGCGGTTGGCCCGAAGATGTTTGGGGCCCTTTTGCGGAGCCTTCAGGCGGTATACCGATAGTTGAACATGCAATGTTAACGGGACAGACAGTTATTGACGGGCCCGAATTGACATGGAAAATAGCAATAGTAAAAGGGAATCCGTATACCACATCAGATGGTTTTACTGCGAAATCCTGGAGTAGACACCCTTCATTTACCAACATCAATATTGATATTTTCCGTAAAATATTAGATGGAACAATACGTATTCCAAGCAGAGAAGAAGTTATCAAACGAACAAAGATAGCCTTTGTAAATGATGCTTTGACAGGTGGCGACAGAAATCGTTACAGTACGGAGGAGTCCCTTTTCACAGGATTATATGCAATGGATGGAGAATGGGATACAAATAATGTTTGGTTTAAGAAAACAGGCAGATATCCTTCCATCCCCGCCATATTCAAAGTTGGGGACTATGAAACGAGAGGTTTTGAAAAAGTCGTAAGAAAAAACAATTATTCTTCTGTTTGGCCGAGTATACAATCTAAAGTTAACGAATTTAACGATTTGTTTCCCGAAGAATATACAGGCGATATTTATGCAGGAAGGATAAACAACAGTTGGGTTACCTATAATCCATACATGGATAAAACGCAGAAAGCGGAAGGTGTTTTGATATTAAAATATAACACGTGCGACAGCTTGTATTTATCTCATTCACCGTTCTCCATGGGAGTAATCAATGAAACGGCAGATAAAATTCAGATATATCTGAATAATTTTTGTACAGAAAACATTTATGGTGAAAGAGAAGACATAATCACTGTTATCGGATGCAAGAACAAACCTACTTGCAATAAAACGTATAGAGGTGACCGCAACAGTTACACGACATCAGAAAATTGGGATGATGTTACAGGCAAATTCACATTGTCGGTAAAACATAACGGGCCGATTGATATAACCATCAATTGTTCTGGTGATTACACCGTCGGAAAATTAACTGATTATCCTGTTGCTTCAATAACAGCTCCGCAA
>JAVBMQ010000212.1:0-7631 GCA_031552335.1 Bacteroidales bacterium
TAGCCTGGGAAGTGACAGATATGTGGAAGTTGGTTCTTTTCTTCGTTTCAAGTATCTGACATTCAATTATGATTTTGATCAAAAAGTTGTGAGATCTATGATGATGAGCCAATTGAGTTTATATCTGACGCTCAATAATATTGTAACATTTACTAAATATACAGGAGTGGATCCGGAAATTCCTCAAAATATGAATCCCGGAGATGGTCTTATAGGTGTGTGTACCGATAAAAATAAAACACCCAGGGCGCAATATTTTACTCTTGGGGTAACTGTTGGTTTCTAATCTGATAAATGTAAAGAAGATGAAAAAGAAATTATATATATACACAGCTATAATGAGCTGTTTGATGGTTGCTCTGACATCCTGTGATGATTTTTTTGATGTCCGTCCCCAATCGGAAACTATTCTCGAAGATTTTTGGGAAAATGAATCGGATGTGGAAAGCGCTATAGGATCATGTTACAGGGCAATGAATGAAGAAGGATTCCTGAAACGGGTAATTGCCTGGGGAGAAGTTCGTTCTGATAATGTGATTTCAGGAAATGGTATACTTGCGAACGATGGTGATGCTACAGCATTGTACAGGATATTGAATTTATCCCTTACCGGTGATAACTCGTATACGTATTGGGGTGAGGTATATACAGTGATTAATAATTGTAACAATGTCATTCACTATGCCCCTGAAGTACGTAAGAAGGATCCGAATTTCACTGAAATTCAGTATAATACGTATATGTCTGAAGCAGTGGGAATCCGTGCCTTGTGTTATTTTATGCTGGTTCGCACTTTCCGGGATATTCCGTTGGTTATCGAACCTACCATTGATGAAAATATGCCTATGGAGGTGCCTCAGCAAAAACCGGATTCTGTAATTAATTTTCTGATTAATGACTTGAAAGGTGTTGAAAATATAGCGATGAAAACATTTAAAAACAACACACCTTACGATAAAGGAAGAATTACTCAAAAAGCAATATGGGCATTATTGGCTGATATTTATCTTTGGAAGAATGATTATGAAAATTGTATCACTTATTGCAACAAAATATTGGATGATCCGGATTATCGGATTGACCTCCAGATGCAGCTTCCGGCTGTATACAACTTCAATGTATACATAGCCGGCAATTCCAAAGAAAGTATTTTTGAATTGCAATTTGATCCGAAAAATGTAAGTAATAATGCGATTTATAAATTTTATAGTTACAAAACTGTTGCTAACCTGGGTACTACTTATTTACTTTCATCATTTGACTTTAAGCAAAATGGCGCGGGTACTCTTTTTGCATCTTCTGATTTGCGTACAAAAAACGCAGCTTACATGGATAAAGAAGAAAATGGGTATTTTCCAATCATGAAATATGTTTATTATCGTACTTCTACTTCCACTAGTGGTATAGCTGGATACAGAAGCTCTGCAGATAATATGGATACAAGCCCTAATTGGATTTTTTACCGGCTTCCGGATATTTATCTGATGAAGGCAGAGGCTTTGGTGGAAACAGGAGATTTGAATGGGGCTTATGAATTGGTAAGAAAAACATATAACCGCTCTAATCCTGATAAGGAACTTCCGGAAACTCCTACCGTTTCGGGAGATACCGAGTGGACGAGAAACTTAGTTTTTGATGAACGCCAGAGAGAATTCTTGTTTGAAGGCAAACGTTATTTTGATTTGCTTCGCCGGATTAACCGCCAGGGTTCTCCTACATTGATTGTTAATACTTATTTGTCCAGAAAATATAAACAATTGGATCCGGCAACTGTAAGGACTAAGTTGTCTGATATGGATGCCTTATACATGCCTATCAATATCGGAGAGATGAAGTTGAATACAAAACTGGTACAAAATCCGTATTATGTCGGTTCTGAAGATATTTCAAAAAATTAAAAACAATCGCTATGAAAACGAAACATTTATTTATAAAAAACAAATCTTATCTGCTAAGTTATTTTTTGTTGGCATTGTGTATTGTTCCGGCATATTTCACGTCTTGCAAAGATGATATTGAGGAAGATGCATACTCAACGTTTACCGGTGAAACAGTAGCTTCTTTTTGTCAGAATAATAGTCAGTTGTCTACATTCTCCCGAATTATTGAAGAATCAGGAAACGGGCCTTTATTGTCTCTTTACGGACACTTCACTTGTTTTGTTCCTACAGATTCGGCTTTTGAAAACTATTTTAATGAACATCAGATTGCATATGAAAATCTGACAAAAGATGATAAAAGAACAATTGTGTTCAATCATTTGATCAGGCATAATGCGACTGAGTATATTTCAGAGACGTTCCAGCAAGGTCCGCTTCCTACTCCAAGTATGAATGAACGGTTTATGGTAATTTCTTTTGGTGTTGATTCATTGTCAGGGGTATATAAACAAACTATTTATGTGAATAAATATTCCAGGATTCTGTATAAAGATAATGAGGTGCATAATGGGGTTGTTCATGTGATCAATCATCTTATTGAACCTTCCCAGGATTATTTGCTTACAGTTATGAAAGAACAGGATGATTTTAAGTTGTTTGCAGAAGCAATGGAACTAACTCACCTTGGCGATTCTATTTTACAAGCATATGATCCTAATTATATAGATCCGGCTCCGGGTGTTGACCTTGTGATGGCTACCGGATATCCTGCGAGGCCCGTACATACAAACAGGTATGGTTATACCATTTTTGCAGAACCGGATGCTGTTCTTAACAGTGAAGGAATTTATACCGTGGAAGATTTGGTTAAACTTGCTCAAAGGTATTATGGAAATGAGAATCTGAATGATTATACCAATCGTAACAATCCTCTGAACAAATATATTTCATATCATATGCTGAATAGGCAAATGGGTACCAATGCCTTTGTTTATCAAGGTAGGAATACTGCCGAATATGCAATGAATCAACGGCATGAGTATTATGAAACAATGTTGGATAAACGTTTGATGGAAATTAAAGCCGGAAATCAGATCAATACACTGAAAGACGGAACTTTTGTAGGGGTGGATGAACCGGCAAGTAACATCGAAGGAATGAATGGATATATCCATGCGTTAACCAAGATTTTGGTATATGATGAGAGAGCCATGACAGGTGATGTCCTCAATAAAAGAATACGTGTAGATGCTTATTCAATACCTCCGCAGTTGACTAATAATAACATCCGTTGGAAAAATATTGGAGATAACAGGACAATCAGTAATAACTTGTGTGGTGAATATCTTCAACTCAATGCAGCATCGCAGAATATTTTATGGGGCGCAGAATATTGGGATGCCCATCAGGCTGATGAAATGAAAGTTACCGGTTGGTATGATTTTACCTTGCGCTTACCTCCTGTTCCTCCCGGAACTTATGAAATCAGGTTTGGCTATAATGCTGTTACCTGGCGTGGAATTGCCCAGATTTTTATTGATGGTCAGATTTGTGGAATTCCTGTTGACCTGACAAAGACAGGAGATAGCCCGGATGTTGGTTATGTCAAAGACAGTGAAACTATTGATGGTGGTAAGGAAAATGATAAAATGATGCGTAACCGGGGATATATGAAGGGAGCGCAAGCTGCAAGAAATGCGGATTATGGTCATACCCTCCGTCAGTCTCAAAACAACCTGAGGGTAATTGTGGGAACATTTACCTTTGATACATACGATTATCACTATTTCCGCGCTAAAAACGTAGATACTGATAGCCGGGAATTCCAATTGGATTATTTCGAATATTGCCCTGTAAGCTATTTGGATAAGGAAACGATTGATTAACTCTTAAATTCTGATTCATTATGACTAAGTATAATAATTATATAATATTGGCTCTGTTATTGATTGGTTTGTTTTCCTACTCCTGTAAGGATGACTATAACGATCACTACGACCGTTCCGGTGCTCTGCCGGAAGAAAGTTTGTATGACCTGATAAAAAGTGATCCGGATTTATCAACTTATGCCCGATTGATTGAGATTGGTAGTTACCAGGATACCTTATCCGCTACCCAGACTTACACGGTGTGGGCTCCGGAAAACAGTGCCTTATCGGATGTAGACCTGAATACTATTACTGAAGTTCAGGCCCGTTTGATCGTCAGCAATCATATTGCCCGTTTTAATAATTCAACAACAACTCCTGACGGAAAACCGATCCGGATGGAAAACAGAAAAATCTATACCTATTCCGGAGCAGGAACTGCTTTTGCAGGAGTGGAGATTAACCGCCATGATATTCTGGCAAAAAACGGATTGTTACATACGCTTAAAGAACAAATACAATTTCATTACAATTTGTATGAATATATCAAAGCGGTTCCCGGAGTTTCAAAACTAAGGGATTTTGTCTCCCGCTTTGATGAGGAAATATTTGATGAGGATGCAAGTACGTCATATATAGATCCTGTAACCAACCAGCTGATGTATGATTCTGTAATGATTTTCTACAACCGTTTATTTGATGCACCTTTATTAGGATTAGGTTATATCCATTCGGAAGATTCTATTTACACGATGTTGATGCCGACAAACGAGGCTTGGGATGCTGCTTATGCACGTATTTCACCTTCATTCAAAGCATATAATGCCAATCAGCGTATAGCAGATTCGATTACTGAGGTACAAACATCATTGGCGATTGTAAATGATTTAATTTACAGAAAGTTTATTCCTAATCCTGCCGCACAGGACTCTCTAATCTCCACTTCTCCCAGTGTGATTCATAATCCGGATGTGTTGTTTGGGGGGCTTACATCAGAAACCGCTTCAAATGGTTTGATCTTTTCGATAAATGATCTTCGTTATGATAACAGGGATACATGGGATAAATTTGTTGAAGTTGAATGTGAAAATGTTGAAAACCGCTTACCGTTAAATACTCAGACAACATCGGTAACTACCCGTGAGGTTGCTGCAGGAGGAGAATATTTTGTGAGCGGATTGCGCTACCTTGAAGTTTCTCCCGTTAATCCGGGTACTAATCCGGAAGTAACCATCCAGATTCCTAATGTGCTTGCAGGTAAATATGATATTTATGTCGAATTTCTCCCGGGAACTATAGATGGTCTTCCTGAAGGTGCTGTCCCCACAGATTGCACTAAATTGCAGTTTGTCTTGACGTATGCCAATGCCAAAGGAGCAGATGCTTTTTCCATTGCAAGAGGAACCAAAAATCTGATCACTTCACCAACAGAAAAGGTAAGAATGAAGGTGTTTAGCGATTTTAGTTTTCCTATTTCCAATTATTATGACAGAATATGGATGATAGATTTGCAGGCAGGCCTTCATTCTCTGACAGGTATGAAAGTGAGAACGTTATTGAAGATACAAACTGATGTTTCTAATGCGGAGCTGAATGCAAATACCTACACCCGTAAATTTCGTGTTGACAGGGTGATCTTTGAACCAGTGGTTAAATAATAAAGGAGGTTATTATAATGGAAAAAACATATTCAAAAAATCATCACAAACTTTGCTCTTTTATCCTGAAAACAGGGGGGGTATTTGTATTGTCATTTTTCATGGGAACGGGAGTTCTTGCTCAATCGGATCAAACGGACTCATTGGTTCAAAAACCAACACAACTTTCCTCTGAAAATTATATTTATACCGTAAAAGGAAAAGTAATTGACGCTTCAACCAAACAGGGATTTGCCGGAGCCAGGATTGGGGTGGCAAACTTGAAAATATCGGCTATGTCAAAAGATGATGGAAGTTTTGAGGTTAAGCTGCCCCGGATGGATGTAACTTTATTGATCAATGCTCCCGGATATCAGAATATAGAGGTTCCGGTAAAAGGAAGAGATATGATTGAAATCCGTTTGTTGAGGAGTTCAGCTGTTGCTTCATTTTACGATGAAAACAGATCTGCGGCAATAGGAGCTTATTCTTCTTCCATCACAGATTTTTCACCCAATATCGTATCGATTGATGAAGATATCAGTTCCCGTATGAGTGGACAGCTCCATGGAATCGTACATTCCGGAACTCCGGGCAGTGGTTCGGCACTTTTTGTAAGGGGATTAAATTCTTTGAATACTTCTGCCCAACCCTTGTATATCGTAGATGGAGTTGTTTGGCAACAACATGCCGGAAGTGAATCTGTGCATTCCGGATTTTTTGTCAATCCTCTGACTTTGATAGATCCGAATGATGTGGAAAAGATAACAGTCCTGAAAGGAGGTGCATCTATTTATGGTTCAAAGGGAGCGAATGGAGTTGTGCTTATTGAAACAAAGAGGGCTCATTCTCAGGCAACAGAGATCTCTGCCAATATTTCTTTAGGATATCGCAGTCCGTTCAAAACAATGCCTGTAATGGATGCAGATGCTTACCGGCTATATACATCTGATATTATCGGTGGTGCATATACTCAACAGGAAATCAGTAATTTGAAATTCCTGAATGATGATGTTACGAAAGCTTCTTATAAAGAAACTCATAACAATACCGATTGGTTGGATGAAATCAATAAAGGAGCATTGATGCAAAATTACGGAATCAGTGTAAGGGGAGGTGATGATATTGCATTATATGCATTCTCCATGGGTTATAATAAAACGGATGGAAACATCAAGGAAACAAGCTTTGACCGGATGAATATTCGTTTTAATTCGGATGTTAATTTAACAAAACGTTTCAAACTGGCTTTTGATATAGCATTCACACAAGCATCTAATAATCTGAGAAATGATGGTATTGATAGTCTCTCGTCTCCCTATTATCTGGCGATGATTAAATCTCCGGTTTATAGTCCGTATGATTATAACAGGAATGGAACTCTTAGTGACAGGGTCAGTGATGTGGACGAATTGAATGTGGGGAATCCGCTTGCAATAATAGAAAGAGGAAACGGACAATCTAAACAATATGGTTTCAATACAAGTATTCTTCCATCTTATGTCTTTGGGGAAGATAAAGTTAAACTTAGCTTCCTTTTCGCTTACGGATGGAAGAAATTAGATGAAAATGCATTTATTCCTGATTTTGGGGTGGTAACATCTCCGTTAATCAATGAGCAGGGAGATACTTATGCTTTTATTGATAACTCGGTTACAGACCGTATGGACAGGCACTCTTCTATTATCTTTGATGGAAGAGTTGATTGGAAAGCATGGCAAAATGAGTTGAATTATCTGAAAGTATACGGAGGATATCGTTATTACACAGATTCTTATGATTCTCATTATGCGATAGGATATAATACCGGTTCCGATAATATTCCTCAACTTTCAAATACTGAAAAAAAATTACGCAAATTTTCAGGAATTGATGACAACTGGAATTCCATATCCTGGTATATCAATGGGGATTATACTTTCTGTAATCGTTACTTAGTAAACTTGTCCGGTGCTTTGGATGCTTCTTCCCGGTTTGGTAAGGATGCCGGAGGCCTGAGTATGGGAGGTGTGTCATGGGCGCCATTCGGATCTGTTTCTTTGGGATGGATCGCTTCCTCCGAAACTTTTATGAAAGAAATAGATTTCATAGATTACCTTAAATTAAGCGCAGGTTACAGTACTACCGGAAGCGATGATCTTCCTAATTATGCAACCCGTACTTACCTGACTTCCGGAATTTACCGGAGTCCGGCTACAGGTATTTCTTTAAATAATATTGGAAATGAGGAAAGATTGGGTGGAGAA
>JAVBMQ010000154.1:0-8829 GCA_031552335.1 Bacteroidales bacterium
TTTCCAACATCCTTATCCTTTATTGGCGGTGGTGTAATAGTAATGTAGTTTGCTTCTTTTTTCAACAGTATGTGTGTAAAAGTCTCTGTCATCGAAATGTTACCTGAAATATTAGGAAACATGGATAAGGAAACTTCTGCCATGCTCAGAAATGAATATACAAAAAGAGGCATTGATTTCTATCTGGAAACGAAAGTTGTGCACGTAAGTAAAAATAACATAAGTATTGAAAAAGATGGCAAAACAAGTACAATTGAAACGGGAAAGATACTGTTAAGTGCAGGAAGAAAAGCTATCACAAACCATATAGGTCTGGAAAATATTCCTGTAGAAATACTAAGAAACGGTGTAAAGGTGAATGAATATATGCAGACCTCCCATCCGAAAGTATATGCTGCCGGAGATATCACTGGCTTTTCAATGCTGGCACATACGGCTATCCGGGAAGGAGAAGTTGCTGTAAATCATATATTGGGTATTGATGATAAAATCAGTTACAAAGCAATCCCTTCTGTTGTTTATACCAATCCGGAAATTGCAGGTGTCGGAAAAACAGAGGAAGAAATGAAAAACAACGGAACATATTATAAAGTGCTGAAACTTCCCATGGCTTATTCCGGACGGTTTGTGGCAGAAAATGAAACCGGAAATGGAATATGCAAGCTGATTATTAATGAGAATCATCAAATTGTCGGCTGTCATATGCTGGGCAATCCTGCTTCTGAATTAATCCTGATCGCAGGAATTGCTATTGAAAAGGGATTTACAGTTGAAGAGTTTCAAAAACAAGTATTCCCCCACCCTACTGTCGGTGAAATCATACGTGAATGTTTATTCATATAAATTGCCATTGACTCATGCTCTACATTCAAAATACCTGTACTGATGTGTATTTCAATCTAGCTGCAGAAGAATATCTGATAAAAAAATTCTCAGAAGATATTTTTATGCTTTACCAAAACGAGCCATCTGTCATTATTGGAAGATTCCAGGACATAAATGCAGAGGTAAATTCTAATTTTGTCAAAGAAAATGATATTCTCATAGCCCGTCGAATTTCAGGTGGTGGAGCTGTTTATCATGATGCAGGCAATTTTAATCTTGTTTTTATAGAAAACACTATCAATCCTGATTTTAATATATATGCAAACCGAATCATGTCATTTCTTGAAAATCTTAAAATCCCGACAAAAACGGATGAAAGGCATGGGATTACATTCAACGGACTAAAAATTTCAGGAAGCGCCCAGTATATCTTTAAAAACCGGATAATGTACCATGCCAGTCTGCTTTATTCAAGTGATCTTGAAACACTTACCACTGCACTGGATGTTCAGCCAGCAGAAACAAGAAATGTACTAAGGAGGTCGGTCAAATCAGTAAAAAGTCCGGTTACGAATCTTTCTAATCATCTCGAAGATTCTATTGAAACAATTGATTTCGGAGAAATAATTTTCCGGTATTTTTCCTGCAGTAAGACATCAGGAAACAACACATATCGATTTAATAAAAAAGATATTAATGATATAAATCAATTAAAAATTAACAAATACGCAAACCCACAATGGATATTCAATGGTACCTCGTAGGGAGTGCTGTCCGCCTTGTCTACCATCATAACAAACCCCACAACAACATCACAATCACATATTGCAACAATTATGTCATTGCGTTGTTTGTATATAATGGGGAAAGGGTGGAGACACCACCCCTACGGATTGTTTAATCAACAAATAAAAACCAGATCAATATATGTCAACATTCGAAATCAAAATGCCTAAACTGGGTGAAAGCATTACCGAAGGAACCATCATTTCCTGGTCAGTAAAAACAGGTGATGTTATCAAAGAAAATGATATTCTATTCGAAGTAAATACGGCAAAAGTTAGTGCAGAAATACCCTCTCCAGTCTCAGGAAAGGTACTCGAGATCCTTTTCAAAGAAGGTGATACCGTAGCTATTGGTACCATAGTTGCTGTTATTGATTTAGGAGGAGAAAATAAAAACGAAAATCAATCAGAATCAACAACAACAGAAACAAAGAATAATCATCCGGAGGAAAAACCAGAAGAAGCACACCATCTGCAAAAAAATATTGCAGACAAGTGGTACTCTCCTGTTGTACTGCAAAAAGCACAGGAAGCTAATGTTTCTAAGGAGGAATTAGACAATATCAATGGAACCGGATTTGCAGGTCGTGTCAGTAAAAAAGATATCGAATTATATATTGAACAAAAGAAGAAAGGTGTCGCAAAACAAATATCAGGAATAGATACAAAAACTATATCTAACGAAAAAACAGTAATAAAAGAATCTATATCTGATGATAAACTTCAACTTCAAACTTCAGAAGAAGATACAATCATTCAAATGGATATTGTACGCCGTACTATTGCCGACCGTATGGTACAGTCAAAAAAAACATCTGCTCATGTCACCACCATTATGGAGGTAGATGTTACCAGGTTAGTACACTGGCGCGAACAACACAAAGAAGAGTTCCAACGCAGGGAAGGTATCAGCCTGACTTTCATGCCCGCCATCACAGAAGCTGTAAGTAAAACTTTAATTGATTTTCCAAGGGTTAATTCTTCTGTAGACGGGTACAGTATCATCCAAAAGAAACATATCAATATTGGAATTGCTGTTTCTTTAGATGACGGAAATTTAATTGTTCCTGTGATCAAAAATACCGACAAACTAAGTTTCAGCGGCATAGCCTTATCCATAGAAAAACTTGCCAAAAAAGCACGGCAAAATAAACTGACTTTAGATGATATACAGGGTGGAACATTTTCCATTACCAATTATGGTTCTTTCAAAAATATCATAGCCACTCCTATTATCAATCAACCGGAAGTAGCTATTCTGGGGGTCGGGTATATACATAAAACGCCATCTGTTATAGAAACTCCTGAAGGTGATGTAATTGCCATCCGCCATAAAATATACCTCTCATTGTCTTTCGACCACAGGATCATTGATGGCGCTCTGGGAGGCATGTTCCTGAAACGAATTGCCGATTATTTAGAAAACTGGAATCAATAAAAAGTTATTGTTAATTATCAATTATGAAGAAATATGATATTGTATCCACAGAAATAGAAGTACTGGAAAAATGGTACTACTTAATGACACTTGGCCGGGCACTTGATGAAAAAGCACCTGCTTATTTGCTGCAATCATTAGGTTGGTCATTCCATGCACCTTATGCCGGACATGATGGTATTCAATTAGCTATCGGACAAGTATTTACTAAAGGAGAAGATTTCTTATTCCCATATTACCGGGATTTACTGACAGCCCTTTCCGCCGGTCTGACAGCCGAAGAAATTATATTGAATGGAATTTCCAAAGCCACAGAACTGACAAGCGGAGGAAGGCATATGTCAAACCATTTTGCTAAACCCGAATGGCATATAGAAGGAACTGCATCGGCTGTTGCTTCACACGATCAACATGCGGTAGGTGTCGCCCGTGCTATGGTTTACTATCAGCATAGAGGTGTTGCAATTGCCTCTCACGGAGAAGCATCTGTGTCGGAAGGATATGTTTATGAGGCTATTAATGGAGCCTGTACGGAAAAATTGCCGGTTATTTTTGTCATACAAGACAATGGATTCGGCATATCCGTTCCCAAAAGCGAACAAACAGCAAACCGCAAAGTAGCA
The DNA here is from genome assembly GCA_031552335.1 of Bacteroidales bacterium. Lineage (GTDB taxonomy): Bacteria > Bacteroidota > Bacteroidia > Bacteroidales > Azobacteroidaceae > JAISFI01. The sequence goes on from JAVBMQ010000154.1 coordinate 3,672, forward strand.
GATGATTTCAAAGGATTCAAAAACCTGAAAATCATCTATTGTAACGGAAAAGATGTTTTCGATTCCATGAATGCTATGACTGAAGCACGGCAATATGCTATTGAAAACCAGCTGCCGGTTATAGTACAGGCTAACTGTGTACGCATAGGTTCTCATTCTAACTCCGATAAACAAACATTATACAGAGATGAAGAAGAATTAGCATATGTAAAAGCTGCTGATCCTTTGGAAAAATACAAACGGATGTTAATACGCTATGGCCGTTTCTTAAAAGAAGATTTGACAGCCATAGAAGAATCAGCCAAAAAAGATCTGAATAATGCACACCGCAAAGCAATAACAGCTCCGGACCCTCGTCCGGAAACAATTCTGGATTACATACTGCCTGAACCATATATTTCCCAACAATATCCTGATGGAACCCACCTGCAGGAAGGCGAGAAGAAGACTCTGGTAACAGCTATCAACGAAACTCTGAAAGCCGAATTCAGATATAATCCTGATACATTCCTCTGGGGACAGGATGTTGCCAATAGAGAAAAAGGAGGTGTTTTTAATGTTACCAAAGGAATGCAACAGGAATTCGGCAAAAAAAGAGTATTTAATGCACCTATTGCAGAAGAATATATTGTAGGAACAGCAAACGGAATGTCTCGTTTTAATCCCAAGATACGCCTTGTAATCGAAGGTGCAGAATTTGCCGATTACTTTTGGCCAGCCATGAATCAATTTGTAATAACAACACATGAATATTGGCGCAGTAATGGTAAATTTTCCCCGAATATTACCTTGAGATTAGCCTCAGGAGGATATATCGGTGGTGGTTTATATCATTCTCAAACCATAGAAGGCGCTTTGACGACCATCCCAGGTGTCCGGATTGTTTACCCTTCATTTGCTGATGATGCAGCCGGTTTATTACGTACCAGTATGCGTTCTGAAGGATTTACCGTTTTCATGGAACCGAAAGCATTATATAATGCTACCCATGCCGCCTCTTTTGTTCCGGACGATTTTGAAGTCCCATTTGGGAAAGCGCGTATCCGCAGAGAAGGTTATGATTTGAGCATAATCACTTATGGTAATACCACACATTTTTGTCTTCAAGTAGCTGATCGTCTGGCAAAAGAAAATAATTGGAATATTGAAGTGGTAGATATCCGCTCATTAGTTCCTTTAGACAAAGAAACTATCTTCAACTCTGTAAGGAAAACAAGCAAGGTACTCATTGTACACGAAGATAAAGTATTTTCAGGTTTTGGGGCTGAAATAGCTGCAATGATAGGGAGTGAAATGTTCCGGTATCTGGATGCTCCTGTAGAAAGAGTGGGTGCAACATTTACTCCGGTAGGATTTCATCCGGCGCTTGAGAGTGCTATTCTTCCCCATGTAAATCGTATTTATGAAGCAGCTAAAAGGTTATTGGAATATTAGAAAGAATAATAAAACAACTCAAAATCAATAAATTTAGAACATGAAAAAGATCGGCATATTCTATGGAGCAGAAACAACAAAAACCGCTCTGGTTGGTAAGAAAATCAGCGAAATATTTGGTGAAATCAAAACAGAAATCATTCCGGTTGAAGAAGCTTCTTCAAAAGACTTTGAAGCATATGACTATTTAATCATTGGTGTTGCTACCTGGTTTGACGGGGAATTACCCAGCTATTGGGATGAAATTCTTCCGATTCTGAAAAATATGCAACTAAAAGGGAAAAAAGTTGCTATTTTCGGATTAGGAGACCAAGCTAATTATCCGGATAATTTTGCAGATGGAGTCGGAATCTTAGCAGAAATTTTTGAAAAAAACGGAGCTATATTAACTGGTTTTACTTCTACCGAAGGATATCACTTCAATCAATCATTAGCAATAAAAAAACATCAATTTTCGGGATTAATATTGGATTTTGAAAACCAAACGGATCAGACAGAGAAACGTATCAATGACTGGGTAGAGCAATTGAAAAAAGAATTTATACTATAAGTCCAGTTCCAACTGAATATATTTCTTTTCCGGCAGATCATCTGCATTGCTTATACCGACTCCCAGTAAGCGAACAGGTTGATTGGTAAGGTCTACCAATTTCATAATATTCTTAGCAGTCTGCCAAAAAGGTTGAAAAGTTGTAATCCGTTGGGGCAACGTCTTACTTTTAGTAATAATCTTAAAATCGGCATATTTTACTTTTAGGGTTACTGTTCTTCCATAAAAATGCTCTTCTTCCATCCTTTCTGCAACTTCCTTAGCCAAATGATAAAGTTCCACAGTCAGAAGATTCAGATTATCTTTATCTTTCAGAAAAGTGTTCTCTGCACTGATCGATTTTGTGATGCGGTTTGGTTCCACCTCCCGGTCATCGATTCCACGGGCATTCTGGTAGTAAGTATGCCCTGCTTTTCCAAACAGGCGGACAAGTTCAGATTCTGAGTGTTGCTTCAAATCATAACCTGTAAACATATGATTTTCATGCATTTTAACAGCAGTAACTTTACCAACACCGAAGAACTGTTCAATTTTTAATCTTTCCACAAACTGTTCAGCATCTTCAGGCCGGATAACAAAAAATCCATTAGGTTTTTTGTAATCTGAAGCAATTTTTGCCAGGAACTTATTGATTGAAACACCTGCAGATGCTGTCAATCCGGTCTTTTCCCTTATTTTTTGTTGTATTTCTTTAGCAATAAGGCTTGCTGAGGGATTATTTTTATAATTGACAGTAACATCCAGAAATGCTTCATCCAAAGATAAAGGTTCCACTAAATCTGTATATTCATGAAAGATCTCACGGATTTGATCCGACACCTGATGATAAACATCAAACCGGGGAGGAACAAAAATTAAATCCGGACACTTATTTTTGGCCGTCAGGGAAGGCATCGCAGAGCGGATGCCAAATTTTCTTGCCTCATAACTGGCAGTAGCAACTACCCCTCTTGCTTCGGAAAAACCTACGGCAATTGGTTTTCCCCGTAAAGCCTCGTTGTCCCGTTGTTCTACGGAAGCATAAAAGGCATCCATGTCGATGTGGATGATTTTTCGCATGAGGGATGCTAATCTATCAGTAAAGATTCTATAAATTCAGTCATTTTCTCACAATAGAATAATCCAAATAAATTTGGCTTCTGCTTATTGCTTAACGAAAATATTCGATTTTTCATACAAAGATAACTACTAATAATCAAATCAATGAATTTCAAATTGAATGATTTATTTCACTTGTTGAAATCATATAATGGAAACAATATATCGAAGAAAAAGGTTACCCGAAGATAGCTCTTTTTTTAACTCCTGATTCACATCAATAACTTATAATATAGCTTATCATACCAGCAATATCGCCAAATGAGAAGCAAAAATAAGAAAAAATAAGAAAAATGAAAAAATATTTATCAGCGCTATCTAACTCTTTAAATAATAAGTTTTTAATATCTGCAATAACGTATTTTACAGTTATTAATTCCGGGCAAAAAGCACAATAACGTATTTTACAGCTATGAAAATACTATATTTTTTATTTGGAAATATGATTTTGTATGATTTTTTTTGTGCTAAATATCTAATATAAAAAAGGTTATGAAATCAATTTTTAAAATTATCTCTTCAATAACAGTGGCGCTGTTATTCGGAGGCATGACTTTAGCGCCGATAACAGTTAATGCTGCGGAAGCTGACATATTCGCAGGCGGAACAGATGAACAAGCGATTACAATCAGAGCGTCGGGCAATCAACAGGATCTTTTTACCGTCGGAGATGGTAGTGAGTTATCGCCGTTTGAAATTTATACTGTAGATGAGTTGGCAGATCTTGCCACATTCGTCAACGCTGGTAATAGCGCCGCTACTGCCGGCATATACTACAAACTGATGAATGACCTCGACCTGGGTGATTTTGATCCCGGTGATGCCAAAGGCTGGATAGCCATCGGCAATAACGATAATCGTTTTTCAGGATATTTTAATGGAAACGGGAAAGTGATCCGGAACCTGAAAATTGACAGGGAAGACATAAACGACCAGGGTTTATTTGGCTGGGTACAAGGCGGATCGATTACTAATCTCGGCCTGGAACAGGCAGATGTGAGCGGAAAGGAATTTGTCGGAGCTTTGATCGGAAACAGCGCAGGAAACCTCAGGGTAGAGAACTGTTATGTTTCCGGAAAAGTAAATGCCAGTGGAAATGCAGGAGGATTGGCCGGCTGTCTGGGTTTTGAGACAAATAGTTACACTATGATGAGTAATTGCTACAACATTGTTGATGTTACAATCCAAGGTTCCTATGGTGGAGGAATCGCAGGAAGTCTGAAAAATAATTCCATTATCGAGTATTCTTATAACAGAGGAAAGATAAGTGGAGTTGGCACTGTAGAAGGATCGGTAGGCGGATTGGTAGGATTCTGTACAAATTATTCCACCATTCAAAACTGCTACAACACAGGAAATGTAACAAAAACAGGTAGCTATGCTTATGTAGGCGGATTGGTGGGAGAAAATAAGGGAAATTCTACCATCCGAAACTGCTACAACACGAGCAATATGACAAGAACAGATTACAGTGGCCATACTGGTGGATTGGTGGGATTCAATAGCGGTTCTACCATCCACGACTGCTATAACCTGGGTAACATAACAACAGGTAATAATTGCCATTCCGGTGGATTGGTGGGATACTCTCATAATTCTACCATCCGGGACTGCTATAATATGGGCAACATATCAGGAATGTCAGCAACCTATGGTAATGTATCCGGTGGTTTGATAGGCTTTAATGATATCGGAAATGTTGTTCGCAATTGCTGGAATTCAGGAGTTGTGTCGGGAAAAAATATCGGAGGAGGTATTGCAGGCCGGACTGAAGGCGCTACCATCGAAAATTGCGTAGCTGCCAATAGCTCTGTAAATGGCAATCAAAGTGCAGGACGCATAGTTGGAAATATCACCGGAACTAGCAATACAGTAAGGAATAACTATGCGCTCAACAATATGCTGGTAAATAATGCCACCGTATCCGGTGGAACTGCTACCGATAAAAATGGTGCAGATAAAAATTTTACCGATCTGCAAAGCTACAGTTTCTACAGCGATATCACCAACTGGCAAACAGAGGCATGGTCCATTGCCAACAGTACGGATAACAGCAAGACCTGGAAGATCTGGGAG
>JAVBMQ010000038.1:0-31114 GCA_031552335.1 Bacteroidales bacterium
CTAAGAGAACTTCTTCATGTCCTGTTTTTTGTGCTGGAATTAATAATAAATCCCGGCAATGGTTCGACTAAAAATCTTGCCGTGAAAAAATATGAGAGTTAATGAAAATAGCTCGCCGATTTATTCAGCAGACCCTATTTAACTGATGAAAAAGCCTGCAACGCTGCACTGAAAAGCAAAGATGCCATTGAAATCTACGCTGCACTTTGGGCAGTTTCCGTCCGTGAAATAAATGATGTATTGCCATATATCAATACGTTAATGAAGGGAGAAAAATACCAACAAATGGTTGCGCTTTATTTTATTTCCCAAACAGAAAATGAAGCCCTTCAATTTGCTGTTGCATCTGATTATTCGGATCAGACAGATTTGGATATATTGAATTTCGTCATAGAAGCGCACCCGATCAAATATCTTTGGGCGTATAATAAAAAGGATTTTATCGAACGTTGTTCCGGATATGCATATCTCTCAGATAAGAAAATACGGGATAAACATTTCGAACAGTTGCTAAAAACCTCTCCGTTGATTCCTCAAAACGGTCATTCAACGGTAGGAAAACCTTTTGAGTGGATTAATCAAACATTAGAAAGAAGTGACATTTTTATCAAACTGCTTACTATTGCAGGATACGACTTTGACCAGAAGAAAAAATTGCAACTGATTGATAATATGCAGTATTGCGATTCGAATAACCGGACAACTTTCATCAAATATTTCTTAGAAGAACCTAAAGACAGCAAAGAAAGGGAATTTCTGTTCGCTTCGTTGAATGATAAAAGTATGCCGGTGCGTTCGCAGGCATTGGAAAATATCAAAAAACTGACAATCAACGAAGAAGAAGCTAATCTTGTCATTAACTTGCTGGCTTTGAAGACTGGAGATTTGCGACAGAATGCGGTAGATATCCTGGTAGCTCTTCCGGAAAAACGTTCTATTGAAGCTGCCAACATTTTACTTGCCGATAAATTAGAAAATAAACGTCTGGCCGGACTTGATATTCTTTCACAGTTAGTCAAAAAAGACGTACTGAAAAAGAAAGAAGTTTCGGCGCTATTATCTGTAATGCCCAAAGTGAGCGACAAAGAACAGATATTAATTGATGAACTTATTAGCGAAGAAGTTAAATATAATGAAGCCAATGGCTTCGGTATGTATGACCCCTCCTACCGTCCTGATTTTCCTGCATTGGAAATAGACACAAACCACACACTAAAATCAATTTTCGATTTTTCGCTGGAGCGTATGAAAAAATTGTTTGATTCGCTTTGTGCTAAAATCAAACAAAATAAAGATTATACCTACCAGACAAAATCGTGGGATAATAGCGTGGAAGACGTGGTATTGGGAGCTAACACCTGGATTCGTCCCCGTGCTGATGCACAAAACGATGATGATGAAACTTCATTCGATAATTTCGTTTTACAGGAAGTCTGGCGCGGTTGGCTGAAAGAGAACAAGGTTACTTTCAAAGAACTCTTCCTTTTTATGTTTATCGATGAAATGGAAGATTATAACGATGAATATGACCCGGATTACCAAAAATGGGCCAATAAATTGATTGAACAACATTTCAACGTAAAAGAAGCCAACAAATTAATAAAATATTGGAGTAAAAAGGAATATGCTACATTGGCACGGAATATCATTGATATTTTGTGGACAGAATTTCCGGAACAGGAACGATTTGAAGTTCTGTCGGGGGCATTGATCGACCTGATGAAACAAATCCCGGAAACTGATTGGCAAAAACCGGTAGAAGACGAAGACAATCATTACTACAAGGATGATAGCCGTCCGGATACTTTTGCCGATACCAGTGAAGTTGAATTCCTGACAGATCATCTGGGCAAAGCAACTACCAACGATGAGCATTTCAAAAAACAACTGGCTATCTGTTATGAATTGGGACGAATCAGTGACATGACTTACATGGGATTATCCGAAGAAGATATTGCCCGCGGAGTAAATATGGGGGTATTGAAGTTGGACTCACTTTATAAAACGATGTTTTTATGTGATTTTATTGGAAATTATGCTGGAAAAATACAATATACCAGTTACAAAAAAGCAGCCGAAAAATATCCCATATTGAAAGAGGTAGCGGATAAGGCAGCAGTCCGGGTCATTGAAATCGAACTGAAACGAGGAGACAGTAAAACAGATGTCAGCAAACTGGCATGTGGTATCCGTTATCACGAAGGAGCTGATACTTTTGCTAAAATTCTCATTGCCTTGGGCAAGGAAACGTTTGTACGAGGGTATATTTATGGAAACGATACTACCAAAAAAGCAGTACTTTCGAATCTTTTGAAAACCTGCCATCCCAAACCAACCGATAATGCCGAAACATTGAAGATTGCCTTAGATGGCAAAGTAGATGATAAACGACTGATTGAAGCGGCGATGTATTCTCCCGCCTGGTTAAACATCGTAGGAGATTATTTAGGCTGGCCGGGATTGCAAAGCGCCGCCTGGTATTTCCATGCGCATATCAATCAAACATTCTCGGCTGAAAAAGAAACGGAAGTTGCCCGCTACTCCCCTATCAGTCCGCAGGATTTCAATGATGGTGCTTTTGATATCGAATGGTTCAAAGAGGCTTATCAAACATTGGGGACTGAGCGATTTGAGCTGTTATACGATTGTGCCAAATACCTGACAGAAGGAGGAAATCATCGCCGCGCCCAACTTTTTGCCGATGCCAATCTTGGTAAACTTGAATTGAAAGAACTGAAAAAAGAAATCAAAGAGAAACGGAATAAAGACAAGTTATTGAGCTATTCTTTGGTTCCCCTGCATACAAAGAAAAAACAAGAGGATGCTCTCGAACGCTACGAATTCATCCAGGAGTTCCTAAAAGAAAGTAAAACATTCGGAGCACAACGACGTGAAAGTGAAGGCAAAGCCAGTGCAATCGCTCTTGAGAACTTAGCCCGGAACGCAGGATTCACTGATGCTTTGCGATTCGGATGGCGCATGGAAACACTGAAGATACAGCAACTCACCCAATATTTTGAGCCTCAACTCAGAGAAGATGCAGCCATTTATATTGCTATCAATGATGAAGGTCTCGCCGAATTGGTTTGTGAAAAAGAAGGTAAAAAACTGGCATCCGTTCCTGCCAAACTGAAAAAAGATGTTTATATCACAGAATGTAAAGAGGTTGTCACTTCACTCAAAAACCAATTCAAACGGGCAAAAGCAAGCCTTGAACAATCAATGGTCAACCGTAGCAATTTTGAATTCGGCGAACTGAAGCAGTTGATGGATCATCCGGTTATCGCTCCGATTCTTCAAAAACTGCTTTTTGTCAGCGGAAAACGAACAGGCGCTTTTTGTGAATTGATTGACCTTCCGGAAAGTGCACAGGTTAACATTGCACATCCCTATGACTTATACACCACCGGAACCTGGTTAAACTGTCAACATTATGCTTTCGAGCATCAATTGGTACAACCATTCAAACAAATTTTCAGGGAATTATATCTGATCAATGAAGATGAACGGACTGAGAAAACAATTTCACGCCGTTATGCAGGACATCAGGTGCAACCCCAGAAAACAGTAGCTTTACTGAAAGGCCGGGGATGGACAGTCGATTACGAGGCGGGGCTGCAACGGGTATATTACAAAGAAAATATTATTGCCACCATGTATGCCGCGGCCGACTGGTTCTCACCTTCCGATACCGAAGCGCCAACATTGGAAACCGTACAATTTTTCGACCGGAAAACACATAAACCTTTGCCACTGGAAACCATTCCTCCGGTTATTTTCTCGGAAGTGATGCGTGATATTGATCTGGTAGTCAGCGTAGCTCATGTCGGAGGAGTTGATCCGGAAGCCAGCCATTCGACTATTGAAATGCGCGCGGTTATTGTATCCGAACTGCTTTCATTGTTGCATATTGAGAATGTTACGGTGAAAGACCGCCATGCAACCGTTAAAGGTAGTTTGGGAGAATATACCGTGCATCTTGGAAGTGGTGTGGTTCACAAAATGGGCAAGGGAGCTATCAATATCCTGGCTGTTCAAAGCCAGCATCGGGGGAAAATCTTCCTGCCATTTGCAGATGAAGACCCACGTACGGCAGAGATTATATCCAAGATTATTTTATTGGCAGATGATAAGGGGATTAAGGATCCGGCGATATTGAGTCAGTTGTAAAAGTGAAGAGTTAAGAATGAAGAGTTAAGAGTTGGCTACACATGAAAAATAACCCTTAACTCTCATTCCTGATATATTTTGAAAACCCTTGAGTCTCCAAGCAATTGGACTTTTGAGACACCCTCTTTTTGCATGAGGCCGGGGCAAGAATAAGCAATGAAATAAAAAAATCAAACCAATGTTGCGTTCCTCAGCTTTTTAAGAATATAGTCACGAATTTCCTCTTTTGATACATTGTATTTCGGATCAAGTTGTTCAAAATTTTCGTCCGGCATAAATCTGTCTGACAATAGTATCATCACGATATTTTTGGTACTTAACTTATGTTGCGAGTATTTCAATGCAGCATCGATTCCTTTTGAAATATCATATCCCTCTTTCAGAATAGCATAAATATCGTAGTAGTCCCTCATCTTCATTCTACGAAGCATCACTTCCATCTTCATTGCCATAATTGAGTAGATATCCGCAAGGCGAATATTTCCAAGATACGAAACAGGTTTCGATACAGGGCAATAATTATTGCTTACGTAAAATGAGAATTTAACACCTGTCACAACAAACTCCACCTGATCGAAACCAAGCATATTAAAACTCTCCACCTCGCCGATTTTCTCTATAAGCTCTTTTTCGATAGCAGCCCAATCGACCTCAGGCTTTTCTGTTTTTGACTTGCGCCACATCATAAAATCCAAATCTTCGCTTTTGCGATGTCCTATCTGCATGGCAAGCGCAGTTCCACCACCCAGGATATAGGACTTGATACTTTCCATGGTCGCCACCTTCCCGATAATGGTGTCTATTTTCTCTGTCAAACCTTTACGCATATTCCAATATATGTTTTAGATGTTCACGTTCAAGTCGTTTGAGATATTTTTCAGGTTGCCTGATATCAAAATAGTAGAGAGCAATCATCACATTGAGATTGAAAAGATAGTCCCCCTGAACAGCCATCTTCTCCCGCCAGATTTTTCGGATATAATCCCTTGTGTAAAGTTCAAACAACTTAGCTATATCCCTTAAATCAAGACATATAAAAGTCTTTTCAATCATCTCATCAGCGGGGATTTTATCTGCTGATATATTCGCATAAGACCAAAAAGCATTGGCTTTGAGCAACTGCTTTGTCAATTCATTTTTGAGTTGATGTTTATAGTTGTGAATACTGTTTTCTGCCTGCATTTTGAGGAGTTTCCCTTCGGGCAGGTTGAAAAAAGATTCCAATTTCAGAGCCAGTGGTATGGATAATTCGCGCCGTCCGGCAATGATATAACTGAGCAATTGACGCTGTACGCCAATAGCTCTCGCAATGTCTGATTGTCTGTGTCTGCCCTCTTTGATGAGAGAATCGATATATTGTCCAACGCTATTCATTCTGCAAAGATAGTATTTTGTCAACAAATATGTTCACAAAATAATGATTATTTTTTTGTAAATGTTGTTTCGGATTTGAGTTAATTTCTAATTTTTATTTGATAAGGCCATTGTGCATCAAAGGATTCCGGTCAATAATAAGAATAGAAAAATACAAAAAGATAAAATATTTATCCAAAAGAGGAGGCTATTATCAGCCATGTTATTTTCCCAATATCCATTCAAAAACATTTTTGTGAATTATCCCGTTTCGGCTCTGCGGAAATGATTCGGTAGTGAGCAAAAATTTCGGATAATTATCTTTTGCCATTTCTAATGCGCCAAATTCTCGTTCTTCGGTTTCGGGATTTGATATATCCCAAGCAACTTGAAAATATTCGATTTCGCCTACTTTGTTTTTTGCAACAAAATCAATTTCGCCATTTCGCATAGTGCCTGTCCACAATTTATACCCTCGTCGCAAGAGTTCGAAATAAACCACATTCTCTAAAATGTGTCCTCTGTCTGTGGTTCTGTCTCGACCAAGCAAAACATTCAACAGCCCTAAATCTACCAAATAATATTTTTCTTGCGTGACAAGTTGCTTTTTACCTTTTATATCGAAGCGATTTAAGCGGTAAAAAACAAAACTTTCAACAAGATAATCTAAAAAATTCTCTACTGTAGCATGATGAACACTTTGGTTATCGACCTTTAATGATTTGGAAATATTACTTGGCGACAACTGACTGCCTATATGTGAAGCGACAAATTTGGTAATATTGTTAAAAGCCCTCTTATCATTAATTTTGTGCCTTTGCATGATGTCCTTTTCGACAACAGTGGCATACACAGTCTGCAAATATTCATACACTTTATCAAAACCCTCTTCCCGCAACTCAACTCCTTTTGGCAATGAGGTTTCATTCACATAATCGAAGAAAAGAGCTTCGTAATTTAGGTATTTATTGCTTATGTCTATTTCTCGCAATTGAAGGTATTCTGAGAAAGAAAACGGAAGAATAGATATGTCAATATGCCTGCCACTTAATAATGTCGCCAATTCGCCCGACAATAAATTTGCGTTAGAGCCGGTAATGTAAACATCCACATTCTCGGTTGCAAACAATCCGTCAACCAGTTTTTCAAAATCAGCAATATTTTGGACTTCATCAAGAAAAATGTAATTAGGTTTATCCGTTTGTAGTTTAGCTTTTATTTCAAAATAAATATCACTCCACAATTTATTCAAAAAATTTTCGGGTAATTCATAGTTGTAGAATTGTATCTGCGGTGGCTGTATGCCCGATTCAAGCAAGCGATTTTTGAACAGTTCCAACAATGTAGATTTACCTGCACGGCGTAATCCTGTTACTACTTTGATGATTCCTTTGTCTTTGTATGACCAAAGCTTTTCGATGTACTCTGTACGTTCTATAAATTTTTTCATGCAGCAAAGATATTATTTATTTTATCAAAACTTTCCATTTTTGCAAGTTTTGATAATTTATACTGTCGTAATTGCCACCAACTGCATCATCGCTTTATTGAACGAAGTGGAGCGATGTGATCTGTACCTCCGACTATTTGGAAAGGAATATGGATATGACGACTCAGAAGACACTTTTCGCTTTTGGAACCGGGTTTTACAAATTGCAAAGTATCCCGAAAGTTTCCGGTTTTTCTAATAAATTAGGGAGATCACTCAACTTTCATCGGCCTACCTTCCAATGCAGGAGGATCCGACAAATCATTACCAAAGCCTTTTTCCAAAAGACAAGGCTATTACCCGTCATGTTCGGAAGATTTACGAGCCCTTGGCCCAGCGGGCCATAGTGTCCGTAGACATGGGTGAAATCCCACGGTGGCGGAAAAGGTAATCAAACCTCATAGGGCGCCGCATTAGCGGTGCTGTGTTTGTCACACGACCGCTACGCGGCCGAAATGGGATTGTAATCCGTTAATAATCCGTGGGTTTTCACCCACGTCTACGGACACTATGGCCCGCTGGGCCAAGGGCTCGTAAATCTTCCGAACATGACAGCTCTCGCCAAGTGTAAAATGATAATGCTCCATATTTATGCTAATGCGATAGATCAATAGCAGCAAATCATACGATAACTTATAAACAGGCAAATTTTCAGATAAGGCCATTTTTTTGAAAAAAATTTCGACCGCCAAGGGCGGTGTTGTTAAAAAATTTCAAATAATCAAATGAATCAAATAGATAAATCAATCTAATTATTTTGCGACCGGACGAACCGGGATGCCGAGCGACTTGTCGCCCCAACCGCCCCCCGCGTAGCCGTCGTTGAAGAAGTGCAGGTTGTACGCGTAGTAGTCGAAGTGGCCGCCCCGCGTACTACTCCAACAGTAGCCGTAAGAGCCAACGACGTAGAGCTCACCATCGAAGCTGTTCCGAGAACCGGCAGCGGGCAAAAAAATACACTTACCACTTGCCCGATCGGTAAATCTACCACCATATACACCATTGCGAGTTGTCCATTCCCATTTTACATAAGTGCTATTTGTCAGACTTTGTATTTCCGCCGAAGTTGGTACACGATAACCGGCAGGGCTGGGATCGTTAGCAGGTAACCAGGAGGTTGATTTGGGATAGCTACTATTATAGTAATCTTCATAAAGCAAAAAATCAGTAGTCCCTTTATTCCATTGGTAATAATTGCCGTAATCTTCCGGCTTGGATGCGCCTACATTGCGGGTAGCCCATTTTACACCGTTGATTAATACCCAGTCACAATTATTGCACTCTTCGCACTCTTTTTCCAATTCAGGCCTAAAGGTAGCTTCGCTGATGGTTTGGCCGTTTTTATCCATAATTTTTGCTATCAGCACATCTCCCTCGTTTTTTGGTATCCAATTTACCGAAACATTACCATTCAAATCGGAAACAGTAACCGTTTTATCTGTTTCCCCGTTTGTAACAAAGTTTACCAATCCACCTATACAGGAAAAATAATTTTGTGTAATGTTATTGAAAGAACTTACATAAAAACTAACATTCACAGGTTCTCCCACTATCACTTTTGTGCCATTTACAGGAGAAACAAGCTCAATCTTTTTAGGCAGATCGAACAATAATTTATCGAACGGATTATATATATCAGACTTCCATAAATCTATCAACGGAAGAAATATAGTGCCCGGATCTATTTTAAATCCGCCTCTTACATCCACACCTGCATAACTCTTCGATGTCCATGCCAAGTAATTATTTCCGTCTGTACTTGCCCTCATACCGGCTTCGAAATCGGTGCGTAAATAGGGCATCAGATCAATCCATGGGCACAGGCTCTTGTATATTGCAAATTCGACTCTTGGATAAAGGGAGCCCTTGGCTGACAAAGAACCTTTAGCGGTAATTGTTGGGGCATACAATGAAAACGATGGGGTAAACGAATTTATCATGGATACTCCTACTTCTTTTTTATAGTTTAAACCCACTTTTGCATTAGCCTGTATATTACAACCGGCACTCATGGTGATTTCAGCATTTGCTTCCAAATTGTATCGGTTGTTAAGGTGAACATAGACAAAAACAACTACAGGTACACCACCTACCATAAATGTAAATTGTGTGGGAAGCCCGGTGCCAAAAAGGATGTCTTTCTTTATAAGATTCTCTTTATTCTCTTTAATTTGTGCAGCAAAAACATATTTCAACAACAAGTCAACATTCAGATTCCCTTCAAGATAAAATTCAAACTCTTTGAGGTCGCCTAAAGGTATTTTGTTCTCTATCTTTTTTCCGAAATCAAAATAAAAAACGCCTTTCATTCCTATGTCAAATTTACATTTTTCCCAGAAAACCCTATGGTTGCCATTGTTATACAAATCTTCTCCCGAATAATCTTTGCCAAAGGAGAAAATATCAAAGGAGTCTCCATAACCGGCGCCGGATTTCAATGTCGCATCTTTTTTATAGATAACCACATAACCATCTTCCGTCATTACTCCGATTTCCGAAGGAGTAATGATTTTGCCACGACCGGAACTTCTCAAAGAAGATAGCGAAGGGTCGGTGGAAAGAGTAAAATTTGTATCCATGAAAAGGTGGCAGATATTTCCCTGTTCTGTTTGAAGCGTTACGCTATTACCCGATACTGTAGAACCCTTAATAACACGAATATCGTATCCATACTCTTGCGGAAGCACTATTGCTTTATTTTCTTCAAACGAAGGGGCAACTCCCTGATATTGTATTTTAACAGCTCCTGCAGATTCATCATAACTCGTTATGGTATTTGCACTCCAATCAACATCCACATAGTTAGTTTCATTTTCCTTAAAAACAATACTGTCTATATCCGAAATTGCCGATTCAAAAACAGTCACACCATCTTTCTTGAAGGATGCTTTTGCGCCTTGTGCTAAAACTGTCGATGTACCAACTAAAGAAAGAAATATTATGGCAATAAATGTCGATATTTTAGTTTTCATAATCGTTTACGTTTAAGATTTAACTACTTTTTTTACTATTGTACCTTGTTCTGTTTCGACACGAAGGAGATAAATGCCTACAGCGTGATCTTGTAGAGGCAGCATATACTGTGATTCTACACTGTTATAATCCTGTCTGGAAATCATTTTACCGTCAACACCAAACAATGTCAGGGATTTAATGGTTATAGCACTCTCAACGATCACATCGCCTGTGGCAGCAACAAACACAAACACATCAAAACTATCCCGGGACGACGGATGGTGTATTCCGGTAGCACCATCATCATTAAAAAGAAGTTTTGTAATATCGTCGAATGCATATATTTCATTACCACTCATCATTTCTACCAGCAGGTTTTCGTCCGAAAAAGAGAGTTGTTGAATATCTTCCAACCGGATTTTTTCGGCAGGTGAGTTGTCGTTTTTATGTACGATCAAGGTGTCAATAGATGTGACTTCGTCAAAAGTCACATTGTCAATATCCGAAACAGATGCTTGAAAAACGACTTTGCCGCCTTTCATTACATAGATTGTTTTGGTTTGTGCAAAACTGTTTATACTCCATAGCGCAAGGATAACAAGTATTCCAATCCTCAACTTTACTTCGATTGTTTTCATAATTTATAAGTTTAATAATTACATTTCCGACTTTATTTTTGCCAAAAAATTCATACACTCCAAAGGTGTAGCATTAGATAAATCAAAACGCTTGATTTTTTCAATAATTAATATTCCGGGGTTAAATATAACACTTTTAATTTCAGTTATACTTAAATTATCCTTCCATGCCACAAAATTTTCGTTTAAATTTCCCTTAAGGGTCATAAGGGGTTGAAAATTTTTAAGGTCAATTTTCAAAATTACATGATTTTCGTTATTTTCGCCAAGGCGAATACACAAACGATTGCTTCAACAACCAAATAACATATGCACTTCTCTCATATGCTATCCAAAATACGCCCTCTTTAAATAAATGAACGTTACCATCTTTTTCCAATATGATTTTTTCTGATATTGTCATTTGAAAAGCTTTTTAACCTTGTTAGATGATAACAAGAGTACTGTATTACAACACACGCCGCATCGCTGCGTTAGATTAACAATAAAAAAGAAAGCAATTTTTCAGCTTTTTTTAGTGTTACTATTCAGCCTCAGCAATCGCATAGCGGCATTACGTTTATACCCATGGGCAAGCGATAGCCCAGTCATGTTCAAAAGATTTACGAGGCTTCGGCCCAGAGGGCCAATGTATCCGTAGACGTGGGTGAAAACCCACGGCGGTGGCGGCAGCAGAAAAGGTAATCAAACCTCATCGGGCGCCGCATTAGCGGTGCTGTTAATCCAAAATCCAGTCAAACAAATATTTCTTCTCATATTCCACAGAAAATTTATTCAGAAAATCAAGATATTCATCTTTGAACGATTGTTTTCTGTGGTGATTAGGCTGATTTTCAATATACTTAATCACATTACCAATTTGAGATTGGGAATAAGTAAATGCTCCAAATCCATCCTGCCACTTGAAATGGTTGGGAAATATTGCTTTTTCATTAATAAATTTAGAAGAAACGGATTTGATATCCCTCGTAAGATCAGATATGGATAAGGATGGACGCATTCCAACTAAAAGATGTGTATGATCCTGATTGCAATAAATAGAATATAGTTTGCATTTATCCTGTATAATAATCCCTGAAATATATTTTTGTATTTCCACCCGAAATGATTCCGGGATCATACAAAAACGATTTTTTACGGCAAAGACAATTTGAACATAGATTTGCGTGTAGTTATTGGCCATAATTATATTGGTTATTGGTTAAACATGAAGCAAATATAATGATATTTTTTATTTTATCAATTACTACAGCACCGCTAAAGCGGCGCCCCATGTGATTCGATCATTTTTCCACCGTGGGTTTTCGCCCACGTCTACGGATACATTGGCCCGCTGGGCCAAGGCTTTGTAAATCTTCCAAACATGACTGGGGTATATTATCAACCCCATTTATTCACGACTTCCACTTCTTTGTTTTTATCAAACTGTGCTGCCAGGGACTTCACACGAGCTTTCAAGACTGTTTTTCTACCTGAGATATTGCGAGTATAAACCAATTCACATTTCCCGACATGCTCTCTCCATCTACGGCTGAAATGTTCAGCTGCATTTTTATTTTGTCCCAACATTTCGGGAACACTATGGTAATCACGTTGAGCAACCACATACCACCGGCGACTTTTACGAATGATGATATATCTCGGATTATCTACCGGGTTGATAATTTCCTGCAAGGCTTTAATAAATGTCAGCTTTTCATAATTGCTTCCACCTTCCAGGTGGCAATAAACAGCTCCATGTTGATCTACAGAAGAAATAACTTCCAACTTTTCCTTGCGGGTCTTGATGATATTACAATCCCACAATGTATCCCGGAGGGTCTCCCCTATCTTTTGGATATCTTTTGTAATATCGCGATATTTGAAATACAAGCGTCCGGCTTTGTACATCTTCCGTCCAAAGTAAAAGCATCCCCATAATGACATGATCAGAAACCATTTGGAATAATTGGCCTGATGCACAGTGAATGTTGAAATAAACAATTCCTTGAAAAATATCTGCATGAAAGCAAATAAAGCACATAAAAACTCTGCAATGGCAAAAGAAACTGTCTTCCGGTGATATAAATCTTTTACTTCCTTATAGACTTTAGGTTCAGGGAAAGGCACTTTTATTTCATTGATCAGGGAAATTCCCTTCTGAAGCGCCGCATCCCATCTTTTTTGCAATAACTTTCTGTCGGCAGCCAAAACAAATGTCTTTTGATTTAATTGTTCCGCCTCATCTTTACTACGGACATATGGAGGAATATACAAACGCTTGATTCCGTTTTCTATACTCGGCAGATCATCAAAATAAGAAATACCGACAAATCCTTTGAATCTTCTGGACAACAAATCCAGATCATCACCGATGGTCAATGTATTCGGATTGACACAAACCAGATGCCAGATATTCCCTGTTTTTTGTCCGTTGCCCCTTTGTGTACGGATCGCCCGTCCCCTCATCTGATTGGAAAGCACAAAAGAACCTACAAAGCTGGCCAATACCAATGAATTGATGGCTGGTGCATCCCAGCCCTCTCCTAACAAAGATTTAGTCCCAATCAGCACTTCAATTTCTCCCTGTTGGAAGATATGGGTAGTAACTGAAACTATCTGGTGCTTCAGATCTTCAGTTTGCGTAATAACAACATAATTACTGTCATAAGGAAGTACAGAAGTGGTAACCTCTCCCAAGCCTTCTTCTGAGGCCCTTTTTTCAAAAGCCGGCAAGGCAACAAGAGGAAGAATGACCAAAGAACCTGTCAGAACAGCTATTTTCTTCCCATTTGTATTCTCCCTTCGCATCTTTTCAAATAAGGAAGTCACCCCTACTTTATTCAAAGGCAAAGTATCATCTGATAGAAATTCTTTGCGGATAAAATCAGATAATATTACCATTCTCAGATTTTTTCCTAATTGACGATATTCAAAATCGACAACTTCGGAAACAGCATTCAGTTTGCTGATACTTGAACTCAGTATTTTGGCTATTTTACTGTTATCGCTGAAACGGATTTGTTTTTGTTCCATCAAACCATACCTTTTCAACTTGTTTTCTAAAGAAATTTGATGTTCTGCATTCAGGACGGCAAAATGATCTTTCGCCTGATTCAGGTAAAAATCAAGGAGAATTTCCATCCATTTATAATCCAATACCGGGATTTTCATTGTCTTATCACCCATAATATCCAAGTGTACCTCGGGGACAGGAATGCCGGTTGCATGCAAATAGATAAGGATAGAAGCATAATATTTCAGGTTATTGTAAATCCATTCGAAATGATCTTCGGGAGATAAAAAAACCGGATGTGTAGCAATCGCCTGTATCAGCGTTTCATCGGCTTTGAAATCCTGGAAAGCAATCCGGATCTGATCATAAATAGTCCGCAGTTTTTCTCTTTCTTCTTCGGAAGGATAAGAAAAATGAACATAATCCTGATGGGGACATAAATCTCCTTCAGTTACTAATTCCGGAACAGCAATCTCAACATCTATAGGGCCATTTAGTTCAGAATATCGTTGCCATTCGGCAACAGAAGAATCATACGGAGGAGTAGCTGTAAGTCCTACAAAAGCAGGTTTCAAAGCTGTTTTGATATTATTCAACGTTTGCCACCATTCATTTTTCAGGTGGTGGGCCTCATCTGCAATAATTGTTTTTACCCCTGCAGCTTTCAGCTTTTTAATAACAGATTGCAAGTCTTTTTCTCCGCAAGCTACATGCAATCCCTGATAAGTAACTACAGTCATATGAGCCGGATTCCGGGGATCTGTGGAAATCCATCCGGGAACTTGTTCCTGTTGTAAAAATAACTCACAGAACCGCTCTATCCATTGGTTACGGATAGCAATGGTAGGGGCAACAATCAATACCGGGTTATTCAGGCGAAGCATGACTTCCAAGCCCAGTACCGTTTTCCCGGATCCGGGAGGGGCAATAACGTGCAAATGTTCGTCTTTGAGATGTCCATCCAACTCATCGAGAACACGTTGCTGGTACTTTCGCCAAGGGTACTTGAATGTGATATTTTGGGGAAAAGAGGTCAATTTGTGGGGTTAATGTGAAGAGTTAAAAGTTAAGAATGAAGAGTTAAGAATTGTTTTCTCGTGGTCGGCCAATTCTTAACTCTTAAGTATTCTTTACCAAAACAAAACGACCCTATAGACTTTATTCTCTTGGGGTCTTTCTAATATAAAATCACTGGGAGTTAAATTAAAAATGACAGTTCCGGGAGCAACATCAAAATCATAAGTTTCCGAATAAAAAGCTCCCGTACCAGAATCCTGACCATATGTATCAAAAGGTAAAAGTGTTTGATATTCATTTGCCAAATCAAAATTCCTGACCAGATAACCATACAAAAGGAATTGTTTATCAAAATACACATCATCTGTCAGTTCATCTATATATTTTTCTACCCGATAATATGCTCCATTCTCTCCGGATCTTCCAACCGGATCCCACTCACCGGGTTTAATAGTAAAAATATATTCAATCTTGTTGATTACTCCGTCTTTACCATTTCTACCTGATGGGCCCATCGGTCCTACCGGTCCTTCACATGCTGTCAAAGTTGCCAGCAATAACACAAAAACAAATACTATTTTTTTCATAAACAATCTGTTTAGAGTTTAGAGTTAAGAATGAAGAGTTAAGAGTTATTTTTTACAAAATTTGGTGTTGTCAACTCTTAACTCTTCATTCTTAACTTTTAACTAATTATTTTATTGCAGCGAAGGTAAGAAATTATCTGTATTAAAACAACAATTCACCCATCCACCACCAAAAACCGGTTGTGATAAATCCGGCAATCAATCCAAAACCCACCATCAATGTACAAAGGCGAGGATTCAGGTCATATTGGGATGCTAATAAACTGGCAGTGATATGTGAAGGCATCGCAGCCTCGAAAACAGTAATTTTAGGGAGATTTCCGGAAGCATGCATAGCCCAGGAAAAGAAAAATACCAACATAGGCGCCAACAACAATTTATAAAAAAGTCCGGCAGACAAATGCGACATTTCTTTTTTCCAATCAGTAATTCTCATTTGTAAACCGATTGAAAATAAAGCCAAAGGAGAAAGAGTTGCCACAAATTTATCCAACAATGCATGGGTTGGAGAAAAATCGACAAACGGAGAAAAAATCAAAGCACAAAGACAAGCAATAAATGGAGGAAAGCGCAATACTTTTTTGACTACAAAGAAAAAATCCGGTTTTTCACCAACATCTCCGGCCGATCTTAAAACCGTAATTACGGCAATCGTCGAAAACAATAAAAAAGTAACCTGATCAAATACAATGGCATGATATATCTGATCTTCTCCATAATAAGCCGATACCATCGGAAATCCCAGAAAAGCTGTATTACCCAAGCCGCAAGTAATGATCAAAGCCGTTTTCGTCTGCCGGTCTACTTTCATCTTCTTTGCATATAAAGAGACAAAAAACCAGGCGCCTACCCATACAATGACCGGAGAAATACCTGGCAAAATCATTTGCAGACTCCATTGTATCTCGGGAACAAACCGCAGGGCCAAAGCAGGTAAAGCGACATAAAGCAACCAGGCATTGACACTTTTGTACGAATCTTTAGGAAGGATACGAAGACTCGACATGATAATACCTGCCGAAATACAACAAATAATCAGGATAAAATTAATCATAGACTAAATTAAATTATATATTTATCTCCGTGTAACTCCGTGATAAAACTCTGTGAAACTCCGTGTTTAAAAGTAGATTTCAGGCACAAAAGTACCAAAAATGATGCAGTAAAAACAAAAACCAGCTATTTTTGTTGGAAATAAGAGTAAATAACTAACATTTCCGGTTTATGGATGCTATTAAAAGGTTCGACAATGCTTTTTTCAGGCAATTACTTTTTATCGTTGCTTTAATAATCATAGGGATTATTATTTTCAATCAGTTAGGTTACCTGTTAAGTGGTGCACTTGGAGCTATCACTTTATACGTAGTCTTTCGTCCGTTATACAAGTTATTATCAAAAAAGGGGTGGAAATCAGGGATTACTGCAACTCTCATCACTCTTCTTGTAGTAATTTCAATGGTTGGGATTGGCGCCTTCATTTATTGGATGGTCATTTCGGAAATTCCGGCTATCGATACTGATGGATTGGTTCCTCATTTTACCGAATGGATCAATAACATTAACCAATGGATCGGAAAAGAAATTATTCCTCCCGATTTTCTGGCACAATCCAGAGACTTTTTCATCAATCTCGCATCCAGTGTTCTTAATACCACTTATAGTGTAATTATTAACCTATTTATGATGATTGTATTGGTTTACTCCATGTTTGCTTATGCCGGAAAAATGGAAAAAGCCATTGAAAAATATTTTCCATTCAAAGGAACAAGCCGGGATCAAATCAAGCACGAAATAAAAAATATGATTTTCGGTAATGCGGTAGGAATTCCTCTTATTATGGTTGTACAAGCCCTTGTTTCTTCTGTCGGGTATTGGATTTTCGGATTGCCGGACGTAGGGTTCTGGGCTTTTATGACAGGTATTGTAGGTTTGATTCCTGTGGTAGGTACTGCCGGAGTCTGGTTACCCTTAGGTATTTATCAATTGGCTACCGGAAATATCTGGCAAGGGATCTCACTCATCATTTATGGAGCATTGATTATTTCCAATGCCGACAATGTAGCCCGTTTGATTTTAATGAAGAAAATGGCCAATGTAAATCCGCTTATAACTATCTTCGGGGTTATACTTGGGATTCCATTGTTTGGCTTTTGGGGAATTATTTTCGGCCCTCTCTTGATTTCGGGTTTCTTATTATTACTCAAAATTTATTTCGAAGAATACGGTGAAAACAATGAAAAAACGCACTAATTAACTAAATTTTTAATTTTTGAATATTTATTATATGTTTTACAACATGTTTTTAATAAAAAAGCTATACTTTTGCCGCCGAATTTAAGTAATGCGGAAGCCGAAAAGCATATTTAAGAGTAGGCAACTTAATTTTTGCAAGCATATGAAAAAATTAATTATGATGGCTGTAATCGCTTTGAGCGTTATCAGTGTTAATGCACAAAAAGGAACTTTGTATCTAGGAACTAATAACATCGGTGGTGAATCTATTGAATCCAATGTTAGCACTACTCCTGCTTTCTTCACAGGTTTCTGGGCTACAGATGATGCCGGAATGAAAACAAGCACAATCGGAATCAATCCTGAAGTGGGTTATTTCCTTCAAGACAATTTAGCTGTTGGTTTGGGAATTGGTTTGAGTTATGAAACTGAAGGAGAAGTATTCGGTTATGGATTTGCCCCTTATGTTCGTTACTATTTCAAAACTATTAACAACTTCAGCTTATATGGCCAATGTCAGTATTCTTATGCTTCAAATGACCAGGATGGACACCGTGCTTATTGGGATTTGGGCGTAAAACCAGGTATTGCTTACAACCTGACTGATCGTTTTGCATTGACAGCTACTTATGGTTTCCTCGGATACCAGGAACAGGGTGCAAGCAATGCAATGGGTCTTAAATTGGATTGGAGCACATTGAACTTTGGATTGAGCGTTTCTTTCTAAGAACATAGCTTTACAAAAAAAAACGGTTTGATTTAATAAAAAATCAAACCGTTTTTTTTGTGTTAGCTACTGAATACCTCGAAAAAGGAAAAATTATGATTATTGTTTTGAGTGAGGATATATAAGTTTATTTGGTGTTCTCCAATGAAGAGGGATTTACAAATTGAACATTTCCATCTTTGTCAAAAAAGAATTGAGTATATAATATCTTGTTTTTAGCTACAGCCTTCGATGTATTTATAAAATCATTTTTCACTTGGAAATATTCTGTTGTAGTTATAAAGAAATGTCCATCAGTACGAGTTTGTGTTTCTATCTTATATCCCTCAATGTCAATATTAAGACCAACCTGAACAACAGAACAAATGCAATCATTTATTGCATTTATAAGAAATGTGGAAGACATATTGCTGAAGTTATTATACCGGGTATGGACTAGAAATGTCTCAAAATCAGGTGAAATTTTATGTTTTCTGACCAGATATATCTCTGAGTTTTCAGATAAGAAAGAAACATAAGCATTCTCATTAAAGATTGATAAATTTTTCTCCATTGTTGTTAGCTTAAGAATATCACAATAAAGATTTCCTGGAAAAGCCTTTCCAAGTGTCATTTGGTCGAATAAACCACCTCCTTGTATTCCTAAAAATAGCTCATCTAATTTATCATTATGAGAAATAGACAGAGAGCTAAAAAGGTATTCTAAAGGTATTTCTGTATTTAAAGAGTTTTTATAGCGAAGAATCTCATTATAGAGAATCATTGTATCTGTAACAGTTGATAACTCTGCTAAACCTGTTCGATATTTCGTTGAATCAGTAAGAGCACCTATGTAAGATGTCCAATCTTCCTGAAATTTCTCTATAAAAAGAGAAGTTTTGTTTTGATTACAAGAAAAAATCAATAAAAATCCAATAAAAAAGAAAGTCAAATACTTTACTTTTTTCTTTTTATTTACATAATTGAATAAAACCATTTTCATCTAAATAAAATGTTGTACAATACACCTCGTTTTTTAATCCAATATTCTGATTATTGTCTTGTAAGTGAAAAGTATTTTCTTCCCTAAGCAAAAAATATTGACCGTTTGTCCTTGTACTACTCTGTGTGTATCCATGTGGTATAAATAAATGATACTCAGATGCCAGGAATGCAGAACACACCTTGTTTTTTTGCATATTAATCAAATATAATTGTTTATTAATTTCTCGAGGATCTTTATAGAAAGTGGTGACCAGATAAGAATCAAATTTTTCATTAAATTTTACTTTTCCGACAAGACTCACACTCAGATAATCTCTTATGCTAATGCTTCGAGATTTTAAATCTCTATCTGTCATTTTATATAAATATTTTTCGGTTTCAGCTAATATTTCACATAAGTCATAATTGTTCAATTGTTTTTTTGAATATTCGGGGAAAATAAAGACCTTATGTACATTTAATTCTGTCAGATTATAAAATGTAGGAACTTCATTAAGCAAAGAGTCTGGAAGAAACTTATTCTCATAAAAGTTGTAGTATTGAAAATCTTGCTTTTTCAATAACGTGTCTATATAAACAGGAATAGATTCCTTATTATCTTCAAGTTTGTAACGCTTTTCATTACAAGAAGTAATCCCTGAAAAAAATACAGCTACTATAATCAGACTCTTGATTTTTTGCATATTTTATTTATAGTTTTGAACACAATGACATTTTTTACAAATATAAAATAAATTTTCACAGGATTCAATCCCAATATTTTGTGTAAGGCCGATTTCTTCTAATTTTTATAAACTCATAATAATGAGGATACAATCCAGAGTCCCATAAATGTTTATAAGTACCCGGTTTTTTCTCATAATCTTTTGTATTATAAAAATCCCAAGCATTTGATTGATAATACTCAAACTCACTTGTGATAATATGTTGTGTCATATTATCATTGAATTCATTAGGATATTTTTCGTTAATAGCATAATGTATATATTCATGACCTATAGTGAGATATAATTCTTCATAGTTAATAAATGCAGATTTATACAAATATATTGCTCCATCCGAGTAAACACCATGTAGCTCACGCCCTGAATATGTTGCAAAATCATCAGCATCCATATAATAGGAATTAGAAGTATTTGGAAATCTTCCATCGCCATAAACATTAAGGTCATTTAGTAAGTTCCCAAAATTTTCTTTAACAAATTGTTTAATAAACTTTTGATTGCCATATCCAGCATAAGGAGCTGTTCCTCTAGGCGGTAATGATTTAAATTTGGTAAATCTAAAATTCTTTGCATACAATTTTCCGTTATTTAAATAGCCTATGCTTAAAGAATTCTGAGAAGAAAGAAATGTTGAACCCAAAGCAATCCCATAATCATCAGACCATCCAACTCCTCCATAAATACTACTACCTGCAGAAGAGTAACCAACTGTATAATTTGCATTCCCCCAATCCCATTTCAAAGGATTAGATTGTCCATCATTGGCTTTACGTCCATCATGATAAAATTTACCTAAAAGTATAGCACCTCCTATTATCCAAGTTACCGGATTCTCCCCATCAGGATCAGAAAAACTCATCGGATTATTATAACAATAAGCATACCTGTTATATCCAATCAATGATGTCGGATCCGGGATTATATTGTCAGGACTCAGCATACGACCTAAAAGAGGATCATACATTCTCCCATTCATGTTTATCAATCCTACTTTATCCAAATGTTCGTGACCTGTATATCCACGGCTGAGGCGGTTACTTGGGGTTACATTATAATCTGTCCAGTTATTGGGGTTGACTCTTCTTCCCCAAGGATCATAAGCGTAGCGCTCAACAACGGTTCCCGATTCATTCACTAATGCCGTGATGCTTCCAAGATGATCTTTACAAAGATAATACACATTTCCTGTATTTCCTGTTTCTTTCTGATAAATTGCAGTTGTTCCTGTCGGAGTAGGAATATAATGGGTTTCTTTGACTGAACTACCACGTTTTTCCCGTTCATAATTGAGCGTGTAAATTTTTTCTAATGAAAGACTGTTATTGGTATATTCCAGCATTTTTGATCGCTCGTTATCAATGCCATAAAGGAATGTATACCTATAAATACCTTCAGAAACAGAAGATACTTTATTTATAGAATTATATGAAATCTCTTGTTGTTGTGCCGGAATAATACCCCCATCATTTGAAACGGTTTCTACTGCATGTATTTTATCTGACCGGTAAGAATAATTTCCAATATTAGACCGATATTCTATATTCCCATTAGAAGCGTACCGGGTCTCAACAGGAGAGGAAGTGCCAACTTTGGAAGAAGTTAACTGATTCGTATTATTGTATTGAAATGTTTCACTCTGGTTACATATCCGGTCTGCACGTGAATTAATTAACTGTCTTGTTGAAGAAATCAAGCCATACTCCAGCTTTTGTATGCTACCAGTCTTAATTCCTGTAAGCGTTTTATAATCATTATAGGTATATTCTGTACGCAAACCATTACCATTCATTATTTTGCTCGCGTCACCAAAAACATCGGCTTCTTCCAGTTTCCAGATGGATTTTGAAGTTTCCAGGTTTTTAACCTCATATAAATATCCGGCTTTATTATATCTATTCTCAATGGAAAAACCTGAGGGATAAGACATAATATTCATATTTCCATAGTTGTCGTAACCATATTGAGTACGAAATAGCTCTCCCTGAATAACATCAGTAAATGTAATGATATTCCCCCATTGATCATATTCATACTGCTGTTTCATATTATCCGGACCTGTAACAGACTGAATCAAACCGTCAGAGGCATTGTTTGCATTACAATAAACATAAGTGAAGTTCCCGTTAGGAGCTGTCTTTTGGGTAATTCTTCCATATTTATCATATTTCAGAGAAAAGACTTTGCCTAAAGCGTCTTCCTGTCTGGTAAGTTGTCCAAACGCATTGTAAGTATATTTTATCTTACCTGCATCAATATCTGTCATAGATGTTTGATGTCCGTATGTATCATATTCTATTTCTATGAGTGTCTTATTTCCGGTTCTTACTCTTTTTAACTGTCCTGAAGGATGATACCCATAATTCACTTGATTGCCGTCTGCATCAATCATATGTATGACCTTTCCTTGAGCATCCGATTTCTTTTGAGTAGTTTGCCCGGCCGGATTAGTTAATGTTATAGTTGATAAATTATACATATAAGAAGATACTAATCCCTTGTATTGAGATTTTTTAATACGACCATAATCGTCATATTCATATGTACAAAAGGATTTACTTGTATTTTCTTTATATGGATCACTCTCCGACACGACAAGTCCTTTTGCATTGTAGCTTTTTTCCTGGATAATTTTTGCATTGAAACCTTGTGTCTCTGTTCGGATTTTACGATTTAAACCATCATAATATATTCTTTGATAAGGTTTTCCAGGAATTTCTGTTAATACATAATACTTTGACAAGGGAACAGTTGAATTTTTTTTAACTGATATTTTTGTAGAATTACCATCAGGATGTACAATTTCTTTCAGCTGTCCTGCATTATCATAATTCCATATCGTTTTCAGTCCTGTCTTCGAATTAGTTTCTGATAATAAATTTCCATAAACTGGTTCAAAACTCCTTGTAATACTTTGTCCCAACTCATTTTGTGTGTTAGTGATAAACCGATATTTGGCATCATACCCAAAAGTTGTAGTCTTTGTTTCTTCGTTTACTGCCGAAATGGATTTTTTAATTGGCAATCCATATGAATTGTATTCATAACTCGTTGTAAATGCTTTTTCTGTACCTGAATTATTGACAATTGTAAGTGGATTTCCATAAGAATCATATGTATAAGAAGATGTTTGAGAATAAGTAGTACCATCCCGGGTCATTTTTTGAGTCAGCAGATCAGGATAAGATGGAATCCATGAAGATATTTTTACATATCTGCTGGTATTTTCAATAGTTTGTTCTGTAAATTCTTTTTCCACTTGTGTTATGTCAGAAGTTGAAACTTGATCACTGCATACAATTTTTTTCGAAGTAACATTTCCATAATTATCGTATACATAACTGGTTGTATAATATAGTCCAGATAAAAGATCGTCTACTTGTTCTTTTGATATATAATTATATCCGAAACTTCTGCCAATCAAAGGTGATTTGTAAGACATTGTATTTGTCGTTTTCTGGATGATATTTCCATTAACAGAAATTGTTATTGTTCTGGGATACCAAAATTTTACAGAAGAGCTTGTTTCGCTATAAGCTATTTTCTGTGTGCTTTTTGCATCATCCGAGGTAGTAATTTCTTTGAATCCTAGTAAACCTCTACCTTGTCGATGAACCGTTAATCCTGAGTACTTATATTCAGTTTTATTTTTAGTATTTAATCCATTAGGTATCTGTACGCTTTTAACAATAGGAAGACAGCCTACATAATCATTATTGGGGAATGCACTTCTTGTTCCTTTCGTGTGATATAAAGCATCAGAGGTTCTGGTATAAGATATATCAATACTTTCATTATTAACATCATCAGTAATAGATTTGACAAAATACTCTGAATCATATTTCTCATTGAAAAAAGAATAAATCCCGTTAAGTTTTTTACTTAAAAAATCAAGATTTCCATCACCATTAAAATCTGCGAAAACATCTATCATTCCTATTTCGTTAAAATCCCATTTTTTTGTACCTCCTCCTGATAAATGCAGGATCATAGAAGTTCTCCTTTCTTCGGGAAATGAGTAGAAAGTACTGGTATACTCAGGATAGGCAAATGAAAATATCTCCAAAATATCAGCTTTTCCGTCACCATTAAAGTCTTTTATAAGTATGTCTTTATTTTGGGATAGAGACATTTGAAGAAAAGCTAAGCTTGGGTATGGACCTCGGTCGCCATAGAATGTATGAAACAAACTGTCATTAGCATTTGAGTAATAAGGTGTTAATGAGATAGATTTATCGAATCTCAAACTTCCATTTTTATATTTTCCTATTGAAGCACTAGCCTTATCGTTTTCTATTAGTATAATCTCATCACACCTGTCTCCATCAATATCTCCAATCTGTATTGTTTTGGATACGATAGATGTTGTTTCTCCGATCTGTGTTAATTTATTATTTTTTAATGACATTACAGACATTTTTGAGGATGGTTGTTTCTGAGAAACCAAAAATTCCATTATTCCATCTCCATCCAGATCTAAGACATCCACTTCTTTATCATAATTATATGAAATTTTGAATGAAATTTTATTGCAGTTATATTCGATTAAATCGAACTGATTAAAATTATTGCCACTTGTTGTGGTTTCTTCAAATTTATTTATTACGAATAAAATTTGTGTTCTTCCTTTACCTGTAAAATCTCCCAATAAAGGGGATATTCTTTTTATATGTTCGTTAGTTCCTCCTGGGAAATTAAACTTTTGGTAAGATTGAAAAGCGTTTCCTGTTGATAAATACATTTGGAATTCATATGTTTTATAAGAGGGAAAAGAAAGTCCAGATACAATCATTTTTCTAGTACATAGCAATATATCATCTTTCCCATCCCCATCAAAATCAGCTGTTTGTGTAAGTTTTGCATTTTCAAGAGAAATACTGGGAAGAGAGGGAATGTCCACTAAAACATTATCTTTTCCTTGCAACATTTGCCACTTACTATTTGAATTCAAGAAAAGAATATCAGAGTATCCATTGCCTGTAAAATTACCTGTAAAAGTTTGGAGTTGTGAAGATTGACTTAGAGATGAGAGTGGAGTTGCTATTCTTTCCTGTTTCGTCTCTCCCCAATTCACCATTAATGAAGATGAAATAGTAGTATTTGTGATTTTTTCGGTAATTTTTTTAAGCCGGGAACACAGAATACTTTCGTCATATTCAAATACATATTCTTTTATAGAAGAACTTTCACATTCTATCCGAACAGAAGTTAAGATATTTGATTGATATACTTCGCCTTTTATTACATACTGAATATTAATATCTTTTCTTTTTTTATAATTAAAAACAATTGCATTATAAGGTTGCATGGAGGTTTTTGAATTCCCTGTGTATGAGATTTTTTTTATAACTGATTCGTTATTAATTGTCTCATAAAGGAATTGTATGTAATTCCCGTTAGCATCAGTCATCTTATTAAGCTTCCATGCCAAAGGATTGTCATTATATCCGGATACAAACATTTTAGAATCGGAACTATTTCCATATTCAAATATTTGTCCGTTTTTATGCTCAACTTTAAACCACTGATTGGGGGCTGTTCCTTCTAATGTTATTTTAGCAAATGTTTCATTTTTCGTCATATAAGAACCGTCAGTCAATTTAACCAAACGATTACCATCTAAAGAAAAAATATCACTATCCGTAAAGGTAATATTTGAAATTACAGCATCATCGTATAAGTTTTTATTGATTCTTGAAATGGCTGATAATCCACCAACTCCCCATTTCATTCCTAACATTCCATTGCCACCCTGGCTATTGTATGCAATGGACAATTGTGGTTGTATGCCTGCTGTGCCTGGAGGCACGTCTATAGGTATTGTATAAGTTGCTCCTCCTAATTGATTTACATCTAAACTTCCTTGGATTGAGCCATAATAATCAGCATCCTGATTGGTGCTACTTTCTCCGTTGGCATTGTTATAGCCAAGAATATTATTATTTCCTTCATTCATATTTGCAATACGGGCTATAAAACTATTTCCCTGTCCTGATTTATATGAAAACCCAGGAAGAAGTTTTATGGATTGTGTTGCTTCTTTAATTTTATTCCCCGTTTCAGGTTGATTCAAAGTTAAATTTGTAGTTTGTCCAAAAATACTTGAATAGATAAAAATCATAACTAAAAGAGTGCAAAGTTTCTTCATAATATTATTTCTTAATTATTTTCCATTCCGTTTGTTGTTCTCCGGCAATGATTTTCATCAGATAAGTTCCTGCCAGATATGTACCTAGGTCAATATCCGTAAGTCCGGAAACACCTTTTCTCGTAATCAATAATTTCCCTGAAAGATTATATAAATAGATATCAGCCGTTTGTTGTTCCGGCAGGTTTAGAATGTCTACTTTCAATAAACCCTCAGTGGGATTAGGATAAATTCGTATTTCCAGATTCTTTAAAACCTCCGAATAGACAATCTCTTCTAAAGTTTCGTTTCCTTGTGCAGAACGCAATGAATTCAAATCAATTACCCGGCTGATACGGTTGCCAGCGGCATCATAGCCAAATGTAACAGTTTGAGCTTTTGATATTTCTGTAGATACAGACAGCAAAAATATCAGAAAAATGAATGAGAGTGAATATTTCATATGAATAATAGTTTTAATTTTGTTTTTCAATCTTCTTTTCCAATATTTCAATACGCTTTTCCTGTTGGATGATATAGAGAGTCATTTCTTCAATCTTTTGCAGTAATTTAGAGTTCATTTCGCTTATGTTTATGCCTTCTTTTGCAACTTCCTCTGCAGAAGGAATTCCTGGGAGATGTTTATTTTCTTCTATATGACGGGATACTTCTGTAAGAGAAGGAAGTTGATAATTTTTAGAAAAAACATAATCCGGCCAATTGGTATTTTCAATTCTGACTTCTTTAGCACGAATAGTACCATTGACATCCAGTTTATTTGTCGGATTTGTAGTTCCAATACCAACATTGCCACTGGAAGCAAAACTCATTACATATGATAAATTTCCATCGCTTGATCCACCTCTTATGTGCATAAATGGATAAAAATCCAAATATGTTTGCCCATTTGTCCATAGCTGTAATCTTACCCGGTTGCCTGTTGGATTTCCAAATAATATATGATTCCCTGGTTCAAGATTTATCTTTCCTTTAATCAGTTGATCTCCGGTAAACGTATTACTCCCTCTGGTTGCAATTTCATACCAAGTAGAGTTTCTATTTTGTAAAGTAGAACTTGCAATTTTTCTAAAATACAATTTGTCATTCTCTGAATAAGTAGATGCCAGCTGAAGTTGATTATTATTAATACCAGCGTTCGAATGTCGGATAACAAATAGATGATTCCATACATTGGTTTCATTAGGGAAATTAACCTGTTGATTACCTGTCTGATAAATTCCAGATAAAAGAGGTACATTAAAGTCTAAAACAGATGTCGCTAGGCCGTTACCAATTTGTTGAGCCACAACAATTGACGAAACCGAAAAAAAGAAAAGGAGTAGGATAAAAGAATGTATCTTCATGATGTGAAAATTTTACTTAAACCAACTTAGTTAATGAATTTTTCACAAATCTATTCTTTTTATTTTAAATAAACAAATATTTATTATTGAAAATAAATATTCTATCCCAGATTTATCATTAAAAATAACGGTAAAATACTTTTTTTCAGAAATAAAAAAACTCACCCGATATGAGTGAGCTTTATTAATAAATTAGTTTAATTACATCTATATAATCGGAAAATTACGTTTTATCTACAGTTGCTGATATTTCTTTTTTAGTATTCTGGTCTAATTTCATTGCTCCCAAAATTTTCTTATCAAACCCATACACATCATCCGCAAAATAAAATTTCCCATCAGGAAGCATATAAACCGTATAGTAATCGATTGTCAGGGGAACTTTTTCCTTCAGGTGAACCACATTTTCCAATCTTTTCAATTTTCCTTCTTTCATTTGTTTGATTCCTTCAACAGAAATAGGAGATTGATCGATACTGATTCTAAGCCGGTCAAAATAAACAGAATCCTTTTCTGTCAAACAGAAGAATGCAAAATCCATGGGTTTTTGTATCCGGACACAACCATGGCTTACTGCCCTGTTTTTATATGAAAAATTCCTTTTGGATGGGGTATCATGCAGATAAACTGAGAAAGGGTTTTCAAACATAAACTTGATTCGTCCCAAGGAATTGGCATTGCCTGATTCCTGCCGGATCAGATAAGGAAAACGCTTAGGATTAAGATCATCCCAGTTTAAAGAAGAAGCATCAACCTCCCCTCCTCCTCTGCTCAACACTTTCATCCGGTGACGGGATAAATAGGTAGGATCTTTTTTAACTAACCAGTATATTTCTTTTTCAACGATACTACTGGGAACATTCCATTGAGGATTCAGATTGATATAATAAATTTCACTTTCCAGTAATGGCGTTTGATTTCTATAAGCAATCCCTACACAAACATTCATTTTGATAGGATCGTAATCCGGCTCAAAAGCTTGTAAAATAAAGGCAGCCACATTTACCTGTGCATATTTTTTTGAAGCAGGAGTAATTCTTTTCCAGCGGGCACGTTCCAGATTTGCCTGAATCGCTTTGTGATAGTAAGAAAACGGACGATTCAATGACTGTACTGTTCCTTCTCCCAATTCTTCATCTTCCGGATAGGAATTGTTTACACGGAAAAGATTGACCGCTTCCATGAGTTCCGGAGTAAGTGTTGCATAAATACTGTCAGCATATTCTGTTTGCGGAAGTTCTCCGGTAATCATCAATCTTTTGGCAATCAAAGGGAAAATTTCATTTTCCTGATTCAACGTATAATTTTTCTGTCCTTTCTTGAATGGAATAGAATCAAAAGTGGTTTCCTGTAATGTCTCATACTCCTTCAATAAGCCTTGTAATTTCAGGTAATGTTCATTGGTGGGTTGTACAGATTGCAGATACGATAAGGGATCTTCTTTCAGTTGAGAAAACAAATAGACTCTGTGTGCCGAATCCGGAGATTGTATACCAATGAAATAATCATCGGGGAAAAGAGTTTTAGGATGTACAAATCCGTAGTTTAATCCGGTAGTATAGTCCACAAATGCTTTTGTTGCAAGATATTCTAATTGCCTCATCGCATGATAAACTGCCGGCATTTCTTTTCCGTAAGCACCATTCCGGAGAGAATCCAATAAATTACTCATTGTTTCCCGGTCAAAAATTTCCGGATCCAAACCATGTGCAGATGATTGTTGAATACAAGCCACCAAAGTATCCAAAGCAGGATTTTCGAAAATATCCTTCGTCCAGACCGGATGATAATCATTGGCAACATAAAAACTATCTATGGAAGAGATAGCTGTAAAAGTGGTATCGGATAGTAAACTCTTCAGAGAATCCGATAATACACTTACCTGAAAATCGGGATAATTGGTTTCCAGCTTTGATTTGGAGAAAATCGAAGTCTGGGAACCATCCGAAGGATTTTTCCCGCCACAGGCAAAAAGAAGGCAACTCAATAGGGTCAAAGTTAATTTTAAGTATTTCATTGAAAGTAGGTTAAAAAAATAAGTCAACAAAGGTAAAAGAAATATTTTGAAATTTAAAAAGCTGGTATTATCTTTACGTATTAATTTTTAACTTTATTTTTTAACATGAAGAAACATTTTGCTATCATTGGTCTTGTAACCATGTATTTATTAACCTCTTGCGCTCCCAGAATTGCAACAACAGTTATGAAGACATACCCGGCATTATCTCCTGAAGATCGGGTAGAAGTATTTACTGATAAAAAAACAATTCCTTCAGAATCCGAATCATTAGGAATTGTTAAAGTAGGAGATACTGGATTCTCTAATAAATGCGATTCTTTAACAGTAATCGGCCATTTGCAGGAAGAAGCCCGGAAAATCGGAGGAAATGCCGTTTTTGTTACAGAACATATCAAACCTTCCATTTGGGGAAGTTCCTGTCATCAGATAGCAGCCACAGTGCTAAAAATAAAAGATTTTTCTTCCGTTCCTTCGGATACTGCACAATTTGCAGAAGAAACAAGTGCACAGGAAGTTAAAAAACTCCCCAGAGTCAGGCTTTTATTCGGAGCCGGTTATGGTTCAAGAACAGCTAAAACAGCAGAAGGCTTAAGTCCTTTTGAAAAGTCTTATGTTGAAGATTTAAAATCCGGACCGATCTGGGATGCTTCATTCAATTACTATTTTAATAATAACTATGGTATCGGATTGATATATTCCGCATTTACGGCAAGCAATAGTGTATCTGCAACAAACACTGACACAAATATTTCAGGAGATTTAGATACCAGAGATTTAATTACTTATATAGGTCCTTCCTTTGTAATGAGAGGAGCTTCCCGTAATGATAAATGGTTCTTTGATATAGGAATAGGCCTCGGATATCTCGGATACAAAGAAAATATATCATTTGCAGGCAATACTTCTAAGGGTACTGGATCTACTGTAGGATTTCAATCATCTATAGGAGGTGAATACAGAATCTCTGAAAATTGGGGTATCGGAGTCGATCTTTCCGCTTTATCAGGTATTTTGAATAAGATTAACTATAATGAAAATGGATACAAATACACAGTAGAATTTGATACTAATGAAGGGGAAGGTCTTGGTCATATAAGGATTTTAGCAAGTATACGGTATCATATTAAATGATTTTTTTATAAGACACGAATTTGAACGAATCAAAACGAATTTTTAAACTATTTTGTTCAAATTCGTGTTCTATTATTTTATTTCAGTTTTTTAAAAAAATCCCAAATAATAATTCCCGCTGTTACAGATACATTCAAAGAATGTTTGGTTCCGAATTGCGGAATCTCAACGCATCCGTCACAAATATTCATTGCTTCCTGTTGAACGCCTTTTACTTCATTTCCCAGAACAACAGCATATTTTTTATCTTTCTCCAGTTCCAGTTCTTCAAGCATAACGCTTGATTCTGCCTGCTCCACAGCCAAAACAGTATATCCTGCCTTTTTTAACTGATTTACAACAGTGCAGGTATTTTCCTCATATTTCCAGTCAACTGTATCTTCAGCACCCAAAGCTGTTTTATGTATTTCTGCATGAGGAGGGGTTGCTGTAATTCCGCATAAATAAATACCTTCTACCAAAAAAGCATCGGAAGTACGGAAAACAGAACCTACATTATGCAAACTTCTCACATTATCCAACACCACAACTAATGGAATTTTTGGAGTAACTTTAAAAGACTCCCTGTCTATTCTGTTTAATTCCGTTATTTTCAGTTTACGC
>JAVBMQ010000063.1:0-15616 GCA_031552335.1 Bacteroidales bacterium
AGAGGGAATAAAAACGTTCCGGATTTTTTTGGATGATTTTTATGTGACGGATGAACATAGTAATCGTATTGATGGAAAAGTTGTCTGGAATACCGGAAAAGATGAGGCTACATTTGTTTCTAAGGAAATATTACCACCGGATAAACAACTGAAAGCTTATGTTTCTGTCAAGTTTGAACAAAATGAAAATGGAAATTGGAATCTTGTCAGACAAAGTGGAAAAGATGCGCGGGAGACGAAAACTGTTCATTTTAAGACGGGAACAGCCCCTGATTATATTCCTTTCACTAATATTGAATATTGTTATCCTGTGGCAGATCAAAAAAATTTCTACAGGAAAGAAACCGGGAAAGGCTATATTCAATTAAAAAAGGGACAGGGATATCTTTTTCCTGCCGGGTTTAATTATGAGGCAGTATTGAAATATGCTGACAAACAAACGGAAAAAGTAGCCTTTTCTTATGATATTCCGGCTTCCCGTATTAACTATCAATTACCAGCTGTTCGATTGAACGAGCAACACGACTTGTCATTCATAGCAAGCCCTTTCAATGTGGTAAATAATCTTTCTGAAGAAAAGGAAAAAATAAGCCAAAGCTTTGAGACACAAGATGAGTCAGGAAATGTATTTAGTCTTGATATTATACAGCAAACGGCGAAAAAAATTATCAAAGAAGGGCATTTGGAAATATTGAAATATGCTTTCAAATCATCTGCATATGATACATTTTCCGATAAAATAGCAAAAATGAAGCTGTCTGGAAGCCTTCGCTATGAGAATTCGGATGTTCGTTCATTGGTGTTAAAAACGGATAAGAATTATGAATTGTTTGATGAGCCGGAACTGACAGGTTGTGCTTATACTGCTTATCAGCCTTTGGTTTCTACTTGTGCAATTCTTTCCGATAAGTACTATACGGAACGAATAGCGCCCCTCATTTATAACTGGTATCCGGTACCTCAAATAACCATTCAGAACAGGGATGAAAATTTGATGGGTATTCCACCTGTAAAGGCATTTGTATTATATCAGAATTATTTGAATACTGTTTCTTCAGGTTCTTATAATGCATCCATACTTAAAGTTTTACCCTATGTATATGAACTTCCGCTTATTTATCAACAAGATTATCTGGAGTTGAAAAATAAAGTGGTTAACCTGTTTTTATATTCCGGTTCTCTTGGCCGGTGGATGTTTTTGATCAACAGTTCTTTCCCTTTTATGCCTCAGGGTAAGTATCAGGCTAGTTTTCAGTATGTATTACCTGGAGGAGAAAAGGGATCAACTGTGAATGTTGAATATTATAATCCGGTTGGTATAGAAAAATGAAAAAGAAAAGTTTAAGTATGAGAGAAAAAGCCATAGTGGGCATTGTGGTTTTTGTTTTTGCGATGCTTCTTGTTGTTTGCAGTGTCATTACAGCCGCCTTACTTATTATTGTGTTGTCATGTATTGGTGTTGGTATTATTGCAATTCTTCTGATAGTTTTTATAGAATTGTTTCGTTATCTTTTTTCCAAACTGAAGATTCTTTCTTTACAGAAAAAAATTTGTCACACAAAACCAATGCATGTAATTTCAACATATCCAAAACCATATCCAAATTATAACTATGAACAAAATCTTAAAGATCATGATGCTTCTGTGTTGTTGGGTGTCTCTTCACATATATGCACAGGAGGAGAGTCATAAAAAACAACCCCCAGTCGCAATTAAAGTAAAAGTAACAGAAGATGCAATTTTATTGCGTTGGGCTCCGTCATCTCCTAAAGCATGGATAGAGGCACGTAAGCATGGATTTATCCTGGAAAAATATACAATCAGCATTTCCGGAAAGGTAATAGATTATCCTGAAAAACAGGTGCTTGGATCTAAAGCTTTATTTCCTGTCCCCTTAGAAGAATGGGAAGCGTATGCTGATACTTCTGATTATGCTGCTGTTATTGCCCAGGCATTTTTTGGACATGATTTTTCTCTCGGTGGTCATCAGGGAACAGGTATTTCGCAGATTATCAATCAATCCGACGAGCTTCAGCAACGATTCCAGACTTCTGTATTTATGGCTGAAAATGATTTCAAAGCAGCTTCATTAGCAGCCTGGGCATGGAAGGATACAGATGTGAAAAAAGGAGAAAAGTATTTATACCGGGTGTATATCAATGAATCTGAAGTAAATGTTATAGATACAGTTGCTGTCTTTACAGGATTGGATGATTACCGGAAGATGCCTCTTCCTATTGGCCTTCAAGCTGTTTCCGGAGATAAGTCAATAATGTTGAGCTGGAATTATGCATTTCTTTCCGGAGATTATCATTCATATCATATTGAAAGGAAGTCTGAAAAAGAAGTGAATTTCCAAAAAATTACAGATTTACCGGTTACACCATTATTTGCCTCCGGAAAGGAAATGTTTTTTGTTGATTCGTTGGAAAGTAACGATATAAAATATGCATATCGCATCCGGGGAGTCGATTCTTTTGGAGAATGTGGCCCTTATTCTGATGTGGTTGCCGCAGAAGGAACTCAATCGGCGACTTGTCTCCCTCAAATTTTATCCGGAGAATTTATAAACTCTGGACAGGCTACCATATATTGGGAACCACATTGTGAGCAGATCGACCGGATTCATTCATTTGGCATACTATCTTCCAATCAGATTGATGGATTGTATAAAACTGCATTGAAGAATATATCACAGGAAAAACGTGAATTGACTTTCTTTTTGAATGAAGATGTAGCTTATGTTAAGCTGATTGTCTATGATTTGAATGGGGATTCTGCGGTTTCTTTACCATATTATTTGCTTCAGACAGATTCCATTCCTCCGCTTGCTCCCTTGGATTTAGAGGTAAGTGTAGATTCATTGGGAATTGCCCGGCTGATGTGGACTCACAATAAAGAGCCTGATTTTGCAGGATATCGGGTAGCCCGTTCTTTTGCTGAAAATGAAGAGCAAACGGTTTTAACACCTCAGTTTATCTCAGAGGCGCAATTTT
The DNA here is from genome assembly GCA_031552335.1 of Bacteroidales bacterium. Taxonomy (GTDB): domain Bacteria; phylum Bacteroidota; class Bacteroidia; order Bacteroidales; family Azobacteroidaceae; genus JAISFI01. The sequence continues at coordinate 2,997 of JAVBMQ010000063.1, forward strand.
CAGATACTTTGTCTTTGTCCACAATTAACAGAAAAGTGTATTATGCAGTCTCTGCCATAGATCATCATTTCAATGAATCTGCATTTTGTCTTCCGGTGCTCGCTTTGAAACCGGATAATACTCCTCCTGCAGAACCTGTATTTTCGGGGTATAAAGTAGAAGACGGTTCTATAGAACTTTTCTGGATAACGGACCCGCAGGATGATGTGATTTATTATCTTTTGAGAAAAGCAGAAAATGATACAATAACAGAAATGGTTTTTTCTGCCGGAAATGCAATACAAAGTCAGGTGGACTATCCTCCGCAAACCGGATGTTATGAATATACAATGTTGGCAATTGATAAAAGTAATAATGTTACTAAATCTCCTGCTTCTCTCAAAATTTGTATTCATGTTCCCAAACAGGAATTCCATGTTGGAGGATTCAGTGCTTTCAGGGATAGAATAAACGAATATATTGAATTGTCGTGGCATAAACATCCGCAGGCCTTGTCATACAGGATATATAAGAATGAACCGGATAAAGCACTTACTTTATGGAAAGAATTAGATGCTTCTGTTACAAAAGTGACTGATGAAAACATTTATCCTGCATCAACCTATCAATATACGATCATATTGCTTTCTCATGATGGACAAATGTGCAGACCACAAACAATTATTGTAAAATAATATACTATGAAACATCTATTTACCAAAAGTGATGGAAAAAGATCCATTCTCAACTTTCAATCTGCCATTTTCAATTCTTTAAGTGTGAGAAAGTTTATATTTTTTCTTTTGTTACTTTTTTGTTTTTCAGTTTCTTTTGCCCAATCAGGAGGTTGGGGAATAAATATATCCGGCGGAATCATCCATAATCATAGCAGAACAGCCCGGGACGGAAGTCGCGTTGAAATAACCCATACTATTAATAAAGATTATACACTCCCTGTTCTTTATAATAGTATTGATGGCTTGGGCGCAGAAGTTTGGTCTTATTGGAATGTAAAATCATCTTATGAGATGGATCAAAGGGTGACTACCTTGCATTTCTTTTCTAAATATGGCATAAAGAATGCTGCAAATGAAGATGGTTCCTGGAATTCTTTTGATTTGCAGGTCTTGAATGAACCGATAAAATACAACTACCGGATGTTGTGTAAATCTAATTATTGTGAAAAGGAATGGGGGATGGTCAATTTATTTGAAGAATATTATGGCTTTGCCGAGGTTATTTATTATCCTGAGAATATTGAAGTTTCATATAAAGGAGCAATCGGAAATATATTACCTTTTGATGAAAAAACAACGATTCTGGCTCCATCAGGATATCATCCGGAGGTGTACCATTGGGAGTTTTCCGGTGATTTTGGGGATAATTGGCAATCTTTTCCGGATTCTTTACAGGCCAAAACCGGTCTGAACTTTTCCGCTCAGGATATTTATGGGAAAGAGCTGGCAACATTACGGATGGAACAACCTCATACAGAAACCTGGGTGCGAATGAAGTATAGATCCTTAGAAGGGATTATTTATACAAATGTCATTATCCTGAATGAAAGATTTGCATCACCTCGTATGCTTTCACTTACACCTGTTCCCAATAGATGTTCGGATGAGACAAATGGAAAATTGTTTTTGCAATTAGATCGTTCTCTTCGGCAGGGGGAGCAACTGGAAGTATATTATAATGATGAGATGCAATTGTTTTTGGATACGCTTGGTACGAATGAGATTACAATAACGGACTTATCTCCGGGAATATATACTGTTCAGCTTGCCGGTTCATATAATGGTAAAGGTACTTATAGCGCTTCTCCGGCTCATCGGGCAACAATTGAAATTCAAAGTCCTCTTTTCATATCTTTTAATGCACAGAAACATAATGATATTCATTGTTTTGATGGAAGTGATGGCGCTTTCCGGATACATGCCGAAGGTGGTGTGGGAGGATACAATCTTTTCTGGAAGAATACCTCTGATGCAGGTTTTCAAACAATGGCTTTTCCTCCTTCGGAAAGGGATAGCTGTTTGTTGGATCGTTTGCCGGCAGATACTTATACGGTTTATGTAAGCGATAAAAACGGATGTTTCAGAAAAAATATAGACGAAGATCCGGCTACCATTCAGATTACCCTGACACAACCATTGAAACCTGTAGAAATAACGGATATGTTGTTAATCAATCCATTTGGATATAACCGGGAAGATGGTTCCATTGACCTGACTGTAGAAGGAGGGACTCCTGATGAAAATAGCATGTATCAGGTAATGTGGAAGAAGGAAACGGATTTTGTAATTATTCCCGGAAAGGTGAATAATAATTTAGGAGCAGATGAGATATTTCATACCATGTTATCAGGAGTAGGAGAGGGAACTTACATGGTGGAAATAACAGATGCTGGATATGGAAAAACTGATGTCTCTAACAATTGGGGTTGTATTGCCAGAGATACTTTCACCCTTGTGGAGCCTCCGAAGCTCATTGCTTCAATCATCGAGACACACGACATTTCCTGTTATAACGGAGAAGACGGACAATTATCTGCAGATGTTACCGGAGGTGTTCCCATGGAAGGAAAGTATCCGTATTATTTTCAGTGGGAAAGATTGGAGGGAGAATCATATGTAAAAGTGAATGCTATAAACAATGATACAATCAGTGATTTATATGCCGCACATTACCGATTAATTGTTACCGACAAATATCAGAATAGAGATACAACCGTACTTTTCCAGCTTCAACAACCGGAAGAATTAAAATTATTCCCTACACATACCCAAATCAAATGTAATGGAGACAACTCCGGAAAGGTTTATGTGACAGCAACGGGAGGGACATTTCCATATGATTACCAATGGAATACGGGAGCAATAAGTGATACAATTTCAGATCTTTATGTAGGCAGATATTTAGTGAGAGTGACTGATGCCAAAGCTTGCACACGGGAGATGATCGCAGATGTCAATGCTCCCGAACAAATCAGTTTGCATGCTTCTGTAACTCATCCTACATGTTTCCAATCAAGGGATGGAAGCATTGATCTGCAGATATCAGGAGGGCATCCTGAATATACTCAAATATGGAATACCGGAGATACAACTCAAAATCTGACTCGCATTGGTGCAGGAAGTTACCATGTAGAGGTGAGGGATAAAAATAACTGTGTGGCATTCCTGGAATTTCAGTTAGAGGAACCGGAGCCTTTGACTCTTGAGCTGGGACCCGATCGTACGTTGTGTAAGCAACAGTCTCTTCATCTGAAACCTGCCGTGAAAGATAGTCTTACAAAATTCTATTGGCAAGCTGATAATGGATTTTATTCGGAGGCTGAAGAGGTAGTTTTAACGGAATCCGGAATTTATTCTTTATGTATTACAGATAGTAAATTCTGTCAAGCTTCAGATTCCATCCGGATTATAGCTAAAATGCAAGAAATAAGCTCTGAATTTATTGTGGCTACGGAAATCTTCAGGAATGATACAGTAATATTGGTAAACGTCAGTCTCCCCGAACCGGATAGCACTTCTTGGATGATAGAAGATCCTTCCATAGAAATTGTAGAAATCGATACATATTATGCAAAGATTATTTTCCGGAAGAATGGAAATTTTCTTGTAGGGCATCGTTCCTTCAGAAGTGATTGTTTTGAAGATACTTATAAATCGATGGCGGTGATGGAGCCGGAGGATTTTGTCGAATGGGAAGATTTCAACCAAGCCTTGATCAAGCAATTTAAAGTATACCCAAATCCTAATCAGGGAATCTTTTCCGTAGATGTTGAACTGGAGAGAGTATCTGCAATCCGTCTTCGTATGATTCACCTGGCTACAGGGAAAGTTGTACACGACCTGAAGCAAAATGGAGAGAATTTTTATCAGATACCTTATCATTTATCTTTGGCGCCAGGTGTATATCTGCTATTACTGGAAACTTCTTCAGGAAAGCAAACGATGAAAATTGTCGTCCTTTGAGTGATGAGTTATCAACAAAAGTCACATTATTTACTAACCAATTAATAAATTAAAACAATGCAAAAAAAATGTTTTTCAGCAATGGTGCTGATTGTATTACTGGCAGGTTCATCTGTATCTTGCAGCAAGGAGAATGATCCGCATATAAATGGCTTTGCAAATCTTCCTTCTGTAATCTCCTGGGATGAAGGGGGATATGTAGAAATGTTTTCTTACGATGAAAATAATAATTGTATTTTGTATGAAACTATTGACGGAGCGTATAAATCTTCTGTCGTTATTTCATATGAAATGGGGAAAATTTCCCGGGTTGAAAAAACAGATACGGAAGGAGGAAATACTTACCGGCAAAATGACTCTTATCGGTATGAAGAAGATTTGATCCTGAGATTTACTGAAGGAAAAGCTTTCCCTGATAGTATTTATGCCGATTCTTTGGGAAGAATACAAGAAATGGTCTATGGAAACAGTGCTACAAGATATGAATTTATATATGACACCCAGGGTAATGTTGTACGGAGAGTTTCATCATCTCCTTATGAAACAACAGTGTATGATTTTCTTTATGATGAAAATCCGGGCATTTTTTCTTTTATCTCACTTCCGCAATGGGCGCTGTTTGTTATTACCGGAGGTTATGTTCATTCTGTTAGTAATATAATAGAACTGAGGGAGTTTTCTTCCGGAGATTCCTATATAGAGAATTATCATTATACGTATGATAATACATCCGGTTTGCCTCGCTCATACGAGTTTCAAACAAATGATGGGGAAGAACATACTGTTTCCATTCAATATATAAAAGCCAAATAAAAACGGATTAAAATGAAACCAAAACTGCTGCTATTGTTTGTTGTTTATTTGTTTTCCTGTACTCCCGAGGAACAGGTGGTTACTGTAGAACCGGAAGTTTACCTGCATATCAAAGCAGATGACCATACAGCCCCCTTGCAGGTAAAAATAGAGAATAAGACCAGAAATGCTTTGATGTTCCATTGGATCTTCGAAGGTGGAATTCCGTGCGAATCGTCAAATCAATATCCTCCTGTGGTTACCTATGAAACCCCCGGAGATTATAAGGTCTTATTAGAGGCTTGGAATGACGGTCATCGAGTGACCGAACATTTCATGGTGCATGTAGACAGTGCAGTAGCGGCAGACTTTTCTATACAGCCGGAGATCAATAATTATGCTCCGGTGATTTACCGGATAACGAATTTATCTTCCGGAGGAAATACTTATCAGTGGACTTTTGAAGGAGGATCTCCGGAAATTTTTTCAGGGAAATACCCACCTCCCATAACTTATGAGAAAGAGGGTAATTATTCCGTGTCCTTGCATATAAACAATGGAAGCGCTGATTTTTCCATTACTAAAGAAATAGAAGTTTTACCTGTATTAGAGGCAACATTTGATATCATTCCATCTTTTGAAGATGAAGATCTTGAAGCTCCATTGTGGGCCAGATTATCAGTCCATATGCAGGGAGCCACTTCTGTTTTCTGGTCTTGTGAAGGGGGAAGCATAGAAGATAGATCACTTGCTGATACCCGGATATTCTTTTCTTCTCCGGGTGTTTATATGGTCAATTTGAATGTAGGCAATGGAAAAAATACAAAATCAGTTGCCAAACAGCTTGTTGTCAAACCTAACTCCAATCTTAGACATCATAAAGATATCAGGTTTGGAATCAATACCGCCGGAGCAGATATTGGATATTATTATTCAACCCGTTGGAGAAGAAGTCTTAACGTTTCTGAATTGAATCAGCTTCCGGCAACTGATATTGATATTGTTTTCTTTGGTCTTGATAAGAATTTTTCCTGGTGTAAATTTGTATCTCCAGATTCTTGTTCTTATTATCCTTTAGTAGAAATACCTGAATCTGCTTATACACAATTCGTTCATCAACAAAGTCTGTTATCTCCTGATGATTTCAGACAGATGAACAATGATAATTTTTTGAAATCTATAGAAATTGAAAATACCGCCGGAGCATGGGATGGTTTCCTCTGGAATACAAAAGATACATTTGCTAATGAAGGTAAAGTAATTTTATTTCGTACTTCCGATAATCGCAAAGGAGCGATACTTGTTCATAAGGCAGTGGCTGCTGAAACAAATAATTCATACATAATTGCCGATATCAAAATTCAAAAAAATGAGTAAGAAAATATTCTTTATATTCCTTTTGGGAGTAAATTTTCTGATAACCAAAGCCCAAAGTTTTGATGTGGAAAATATCAAAAATATGTTCGGTAAAAATAAACTGTTCAAATTAAATGGGGGATTAAATGTTAATTCTGTCTTTTATGATGGTTCTGATGCTGCCGGACGAGACCCTTTTGCTTATTATCTGACCGGAAATATCAACTTAAATATTTACAACCAATTGAATTTGCCGTTTTCCTTCAGTCTGACAAATGCAGGAAGGGCTTACAGTCTGCCTTCTCCTCCTAACAGGCTAAGTATTCACCCTACATATAAATGGATGACGGGACATATCGGTGATATTTCTATGTCATTTTCTCCATATACACTGAATGGACATCTTTTTACCGGAATCGGATGTGATTTGTCTCCCGGATCTGTATGGGAATGTAGTGTGGTGTATGGACGTTTGCAAAAAGCGACGGAATATAATGATAGAGCCCCGGCATTATTACCTGCATATAAACGTATGGGATATGGAGCTAAAGTGGGTTGGAAAAAAAGAATAGCAAAAGTTTCCTTTAATTTTTTTATGGCAAAAGATGATCAGGAATCTTTATATTTACCTCCGGACAGTCTTGGAATAAAGCCTGTAGAGAACTTAGCCGGCAGCCTTTTCATACAAGTGAGCCCCCTTAAACAATTGGATATTACGATAGAATATGCATTAAGTTTATGGAATGGGGATATTCGTTCTCCCGGAGAAAATCAACCGGGAATACTTGGCATATGGCCGGCTGTTGATATGTCTTCTGCTTGTTATGATGCTGTTAAAATTCATCTTGCTTATGCCTTTCAGACTTCTCGTATTGGTGTCGGGTATGAGCGTATTGATCCGGGTTACAAAACATTGGGTGCCTATTATTTTACAAATGACCTGGAAAATTTTACATTGAATATTTCACAATCTCTTTGGTCAAATAAGTTCGACCTTTCTTTTGAAGCAGGATATCAGCGTGATGATTTAGCCAAAGATAAAATGAGCGCAACAGATCGTTTTGTGGGAAGTACTCATATAAATGCTTCTTTTTCCAAACGACTCTCTGCTAATCTTTCTTATTCAAATTTTCAGACATATACCAATGTTCGTCCGATGTTTGAATCTGTAAATCAATTGAATAGTTTTGATTCTCCGGATACTTTGAATTATGTACAGTTGTCGCAATCTGCAATGATGAATCTTAACTGGATTGCGAAACAATCAGCCTCTCAGTTACATAACTTGAATATGACTTGCAGTTATCAGGATGCAGCAGATAAACAAGGCGGTGTTTATCGTCCCGGAAGTATTTCTGAAATGCTAAATGTATCTACAGCTTATAATATTGTTTTTGTATCCTCAGGTTGGGGGATGTGTGGAGCGGGAGCTTGTTCTTATCATATGCTCAGAAATCAGAAAATGGTTACCTGGGGACCAACTTTAGGTAATAATATGAAGTTCTTTAAAAAGAAGGTGAATGTTTCGAACAATGTTTCTTACAATTCCGGAAGATTATCCGGAGTAAAGCAAAACGAGGTATTCTCGTATCGTTGTAATATTGCTTATAATCCATATGCCAGACACAATATAACTTGTGCTTACCATTATCAATGGAGATGTTTATCCGGAAGAGGAATAAATTATAGTTCCTTAGGTACGCTAGGGTATACTTATAGTTTTTGATTTGGGATGAATTAACTATTTTTTTACAACATTATTCTGAATATCATTGTTTTATTAAAGATATCATTTACTAACATTTTAAAAAGATAACGTCATGAAAACAAGTGATTTTTTAGGAGGTCTTGCTGTAGGAGCCATTGTTGGTTTAGGAGTTGGGTATGTATTAGGTACAGATGCTGAAAAGAGAAAACAATGGTTATATTATCTGGGCGATAAGATGTCTCAGGTGAAGGGCAAACTTACGGGATGTTGTTCTGAATGTGAGGAGGAGGCAGAGAAAGCAACTCCGGCAGAAAGTTAAGCTAATTAAGAACTAAAGATTAAGAATTAAGAAATTCTTTTGCATGTCAACAATTTCTTAATTCTTAATCTTTAATTTTTTAATTCATCGTTTCAGCTTACCCCAATTTCTTCGTGTAATTCAGGAATAATTACATCCTGAAATCCTTTTTTTAGGAGTCGGGACTTGAATTCGTCCTGTACTTCAGGTTCTCCGTGTACTACAAACAATTGTTTTACTTCCGATGGATTTTGGCAGGATAAGTACTGGCATAAATCATTGTAGTCGGCATGGGCGCTCATTGAATCTACAGTTCTGATATCTGCCTTGACAGTAAACTGGGATCCGAAGATTCCCACGATTTCTGGTTTCCTTTTTAAACGGGCGCCTAAAGAATTTGGTTCGCAATAGCCTATCAACAAAATGGTATTTCTCCAATTTTCAATACCATTGGCAATATGGTGTTTTACCCTGCCGGCTTCGGCCATTCCTGATGCAGATATGATTACACAAGGTTCATGCGATGAGTTCAATGCTTGGGATTCTCTTTTGTCTTTGATAAAAGCGAGTCCTTCAAACATAAACGGATCATCATCTGTTAGCATCAATCTCTGAACAGACCTATTGAAGCATTCCGGATGTCTTTTTACTGCCTGGGTGATTTCGGTCGACAGAGGACTGTCGATATAGTATTTCAGTGCAGGTAATTCTCCGTTTTCTTCCAATTCATTCAGTGCATACAATAATTCTTGTGTGCGTCCTACACTGAAAGCAGGAATAATTAATTTCCCTCTTTTTCGTATACAGGTTTCCAGGATGTTTTCTTTCAGTTTGACGGCATAGGTATCTATGGGATCATGTGTTTTATTCCCATAAGTAGATTCGATGATGATGTAATCGGCATGTGGAAAGGGTTGAGGCGAACGAAGAATCGGATCTCCATACCGGCCCACATCTCCACTGAATGCCAGAGTACTCGTTTTTCCGTTTTCTTTGATGGTTAGAAAAACAGTAGCGCTTCCGAGGATATGTCCGACATCAAAAAATTGTAGTGTTACATCTTCACAGACGGTAAAAGGTTCCTGATATTCTAATGGATAAAAGAATTCAAAAGTCTTTCTGGCATCTTCTTCTTTATATAATGGATCAATCGGCATTTTTCCTTCCAAGATTCGCTTTTTATTGATAAAACGTGCATCTTGTTCCTGAATGAAGGCAGAATCCAATAAGAGTAATTGTACAATATCAATGGTAGCCGGAGTGGCATATATTTTTCCTTTATACCCTTGTTTTACTAATAAAGGAAGTAATCCGGAATGGTCGATATGTGCATGTGAAAGAATAACACAGTCTATTTCGTCGGCATTGAATCCTAAATCGGTATTTAGTATCTGGGTTTCTTTTCCCATACCCTGAAACATACCACAATCAAGTAAGATCTTTTTTCCGTTACTTAATGTGATTAGATGTTTGGAACCGGTAACAGTTCTTGCTGCTCCGTGAAATGAAATTTTCATGTTGAATTAAAGTTTAAATTGAATATTTTAAGTGGCGAGAGCAAGAGGGTGTATCAAAAGTCATTTAGCCACGAATTTCACGAATTAACACGAATTATTTTTCATGAGAATCAACGGAATACAAAAATAAAAAATTTCCAATTCGTGTTAATTCGTGAAATCCGTGGCCTTTTGACACATCTTCTTGTCGAATCATAAAAAACAACTGTTTAATATAAATGAACCCTCTTTATTTTAGTTTTAAAAATGCATTTTCCAAATCTTCCTTGATGTCATCAAGATGCTCCAATCCAACTGACAAACGAAGTAAATCAGGATAAACACCGGCAGCAAGTTGGGCTTCTTCGCTTAACTGACGATGTGTTGTGCTGGCTGGATGTGTAATTAAAGTCCTGACATCTCCTACATTAGTCAGATGGGAAATTAGTTCCAGACTTTCTACGAAACGAACGGTTTGTTCCAATCCTCCTTTTACCCGGAAAGTCAGAACCGCACCAAATCCGTTTGACAAATATTTTTTAGCCAATGGATGGTATGGATGATTTTCTAATCCTACATAACATATATCATATGCCTGTGGATGTGTTTGCAACCATTTCGCTAAAGCCATTGCGTTGTCACATTCTTTTTGTACACGAACAGATAGTGTTTCTATTCCCTGAATCAATTGCCAGGAATTGAAAGGACTGATACAAGGTCCCATATCACGTAAGTTTTCAGTAACACATCTCATGATAAAAGCTACATTACCGAATTTCTCCCAAAATTTGATACCATGATAACCTTCTGATGGTTCGGAATATTTAGGAAATTTACCGTTTCCCCAGTTGAAATTTCCTCCGTCAATGATAACTCCTCCCATGCTATTGCCATGTCCGCCAATCCATTTTGTTGCAGATTCTACCACAATATTGGCTCCGAATTTTATCGGTTGACAGAGATAACCACCGCACCCGAATGTATTGTCTACAATCAGAGGGATACCATATTTGTTAGCCAATGCAGCTAATTTCTCAAAATCCGGAATATTGAAATAAGGATTGCCGATATTTTCAGTATATAAAGCTTTTGTATTTTCGTCAATCAGTTTTTCCATTTCTTCTGGACTGTCGTTTTTGGCTTTTCTGGCTTCGAAACCCAGATCTTTGAAAGAAACAAAAAATTGGTTGTATGTTCCGCCATACAAGTATGGAGATGTTACAAAATTGTCTCCTGATTTCATCAGGTTCAGAAAGGTAATCAGTTGGGCTGATTGCCCGGAAGCCAATGCTACGGCGGCTACACCACCTTCTAATGCAGCCATTCGTTGTTCAAAAATAGCAGTGGTTGGGTTGTTCAAACGGGTATAGATATAACCAGGGGCATCCAGATTAAATAAATCAGCTCCATGTTCGGCGCTGTTGAATGTATATGCTGTTGTCTGATAAAGCGGTACTGCTCTCGAATTTGTTACCGGATCAGCTTGTTGATAACCTGCATGCACTTGCAGGGTCTCAAAATGCAATTGTTTTTTAGACATAGAACTTTGCTTGTTAAAAGATTAAATTTGGAAACAAAAATAACGAATATTCATGTAACAAGCAATGCGAATGAAAAGTTTCTTAGGATATGGTCAAATAATTATTCAGGATATTTTCGATATAGACTAAAAAAGGACAACCTTATTTTCTGCAAAATTGTTATATCAAAAGTATTAACTTCAATTGATTTTATTATGGCAACATCAAAAATTATCAGTCTTTTGGGGGATCAGGCTGAATATTACCTGAAGCATACTTCCAAAACTATTGAAAAATTGTTGATTCATGCTCCTTCACCAGATATTATTGATGAGGTATGGGTGAATTCTGACAGAAATCTGCAGACATTGAAAAGTTTGCAGAGTTTGATAGGTCACGGACGATTGGCAAATACGGGCTATCTTTCTATCCTTCCTGTTGATCAGGGAATTGAACATTCAGCCGGAGCTTCTTTTGCTCCAAATCCTTTGTATTTTGATCCGGAAAATATTGTTAAACTTGCGATTGAAGGTGGTTGTAATGCTGTTGCATCGACTTTTGGAGTATTGGGAATTGTTGCCCGGAAATATGCTCATAAAATTCCTTTTATTGTTAAAATCAATCATAATGAATTATTGAGTTATCCGAATACTTATGATCAGGTTCTGTTTGGCTCAGTCAGAGAAGCCTGGAATCTGGGCGCTGTTGCTGTAGGTGCTACTATTTATTTCGGCTCAGAAGAAAGTCGTCGCCAATTGGTTGAAATCGCAGAAGCTTTTGAATATGCTCACGAACTTGGAATGGCAACTGTCCTTTGGTGTTATCTGAGAAATGATGCTTTCAAAAAAGATGGCGTTGATTATCATGCATCAGCTGATATGACCGGACAGGCTAATCATTTGGGAGTGACGATACAAGCGGATATTATCAAACAAAAACTACCGACGAATAACGGTGGTTTTACAGCAATCAATTATTCCAAAACGGATAAAAAAGTATATGAAAAATTGACATCTCCTCATCCGATAGATCTCTGTCGTTATCAGGTTGCTAATAATTATATGGGACGCGTGGGACTGATTAATTCCGGAGGAGAATCCAAAGGAGAGTCTGACTTGAGAGACGCCGTCATTACAGCCGTTATCAATAAACGGGCCGGAGGAATGGGATTGATAAGCGGAAGAAAAGCATTTCAACGACCTATGAACGAGGGAATTGCCCTCCTTAACACCATTCAGGATGTATATTTGGATAAAGAAATAACATTGGCGTGATCCGTAGGGGCGGGGTCTGCCCAGCCATGTTCGGAAGATTTGCGAGGACTTGGCCCAGAGGGCCACAGTGTCCGTAGCCGTGGGTGAAAGCCCACGGATTTTTGACGGATACAATACCATTTCGGCCGCGTAGCGGTCGTGTGACAAACGCACCACCGCTAATGCGGCGCGGGTGGATGTGACGTTAATTATATCCGTGGGCTTTCCCCCACGGCTA
>JAVBMQ010000161.1:0-26017 GCA_031552335.1 Bacteroidales bacterium
AAAATATCATCCGAATATTGTTCGTATATGATACGCTTATTATTTATACCCAGGCGTGACAAGAGATTCTCTACATAAGATTTTAATTCGTATACAGATGATTTCTCTTCCGGATGCAACCAACTTCCGGCAACTTTATTACCAGTCAACCATAATCCGAGGGTTTGAAATTCACTGTATTGGGATAGAGTCTCACCTTCCCTCTTCTTATCTGCATCATAAAAATAGCAATTACCGAATTCATAAAATTTCAGATCGGTATGTTTACGATTACGATTATAAGCCACACTTTCCAAACCGCCAAAAAGCAAAGTCTGTCGCATGACATTCAATTCTACACTCAAAGCATTGACCAACTTCACACAATTCTCGACAGGAAATACCGATTGCCACTCATAATAAGAGGAAGAGGTCAGAGAATTATTCAGTATTTCATTAAATCCAGCGCCAGTCAATTGCTCAGAAATAAGTTCCTGCAATGCATAACTCTGATCTGTTTCTGTCAGATAAGAAAGATTTGACTTTAAGCTATCTCCGATTTCTATGTTATTATATCCGTAAATACGAAGAATATCTTCGATAACATCTACATCTCGTTGTACATCCACACGATATGTCGGAATACTTAACTGTAAAATGCCATTATCTTCAGATATAATTTCTATTTCTAAATTATGAAGAATATTTTTTATTGTTTCTTCCGGAATTTCTTTACCTATCAGCGAATTTACTTTACTATAAGTCAATTCGACGATACAATTCATTACAGGATCAGGATAAATATCCTGAATTTCTCCACAGATCTTACCTCCGGCAACTTCCTGAATCAGCAAAGCCGTTCTTTTCAATAAATATATCGTATTATTGGGATCACATCCTCTCTCATAACGGAAAGAAGCATCTGTGTTCAAGCCATGCCGACGGGCTGTCTTCCGAATCCAGGTCGGATGGAAGTAAGCTGACTCCAAAAAGACATCAGTTGTTTGCTCTGTTACTCCTGATTCCAAACCTCCGAAAACACCTCCGATACACATACCTCCTTCTGCATTACAAATCATCAGATCTTGTGCACTCAGTTTCCTTTTTTCTCCGTCTAAAGTAGTAAATTCACTTCCTTCAGGAAGCGTTTTAACAATCACTTTCTCGCCTTTGATTTTATTCAGATCAAAAGCATGTAATGGCTGTCCAAGCTCATGTAAAACATAATTAGTAACATCCACCACATTATTTATCGGGCGCAATCCTATCAATTTCAAACGATTCTGAAGCCACTCAGGACTCTCTTTTACATGTAAACCCCTGATTGTCAAAGCAGAATAACGGGGACAAGCTTCTGTATTTTCAACACTCACAGGAATACCACCTTCTTTCTGATCCACTTTAAATGCTTCGACAGAAGGCTTTGTCAAAGTTCCTCGTTCCCCATTCTGCTTTAAATAAGCAGATAAGTCACGAGCTACTCCGAAATGAGACGCTGCATCTACCCTGTTAGGAGTGATATCTACCTCCAACACATATTCACTGGATATCTTATAATATTCTTTAGCAGGCATTCCAACCGGCACATCGTCCGGAAGGATAATAATTCCATCGTGACTTGTACCGATTCCGATTTCATCTTCAGCACAAATCATCCCGTTGGATTCCACGCCTCTGATCTTGGATTTTTTGATGGTAAAAGACTCTTCTCCTGCATATAATTTGGTTCCATTCAAAGCGACTACCACCTTTTGTCCGGTAGCGACATTGGGCGCTCCGCAAACAACCTGTAATAACTCATCACCACCCACATCAACTGTAGTTATATGTAAGTGATCTGAATTCGGATGCACTTCGCATGTCATTACCTTTCCTATAACCAAACCTTCCAGGCCTCCCTTAACAGTTTCTACTTCTTCAACTCCACCTGTTTCCAATCCTATGGAAGTCAATGCGGCAGACATCTCCTCCGGAGAAAGAGAAGTATCCACATAATCTTTTAACCAATTATAAGATATATTCATTTTTGAAAAATATTTCTATTGCATTTAATAAAAAGAATGGCAAATTTACAAATTATTTTCTGATTGTAAATTATTGGAATAAATCATCAATACCTTCCGGATCAATTCCATCACCCACTGTCTCTGAAGAAGTTGAATCTTTTTTACAAACATTTCTGTAGAGAGGATCTACATAAAATGTTTCCGATTGAGAATATCCCAAAGCGCTGTCTGTATATACTTTTTTCATAAAAATACCAAAAACGGGAAGCGCTATAGCAGCCGCCTGCCCCTCTGCCATCCGGTCAAAGTGAATAGAACGGTCTTCTCCTCCTACCCAAACCCCTCCTACCAATGATGGAGTAAATCCCATAAACCACCCATCGGAATTATTTTGTGTTGTACCTGTTTTTCCTCCCATTGGAGCAGCAACTCCATAACGACGAATACGACTACCGGTTCCGCCATCAACTACTGCGCGTAACATATCCAACATTTTCGCTGCTGATTCTTCACTCAACACCTCATGCATCTGAGGAGTAAATGTTGCCAAAATATTACCAAAACCATCTTCTATGCGCGTTACATATACAGGATCTACACGTACACCCCGGTTGGCAAAAGCAGAATAACCACTCACCATTTCGGCAATAGAAACATCACATGGGCCCAAGCACAATGACACTACCGGATCTATATGACCTTTTATTCCATAAGAATGAAGTGTTCTCACAAAAGCATAGGGATTCAGATGACTCATCAGATAAGCAGTCACCCAATTGTCGGAATTTTGCAAACCCCATTTGATCGAGACCATTTCCCCTACCCTCCTGGCCGGATTCCGGGGTCTCCAAATTCTACCGGATTCCGTAATCAATTCCTGCTGTACATGAAGCATCTGATCGCAAGGAGTAAAACCCTCTTCCATCGCCAAAGAATACAAATAGGGTTTAACGGTAGAACCTATCTGCCGGCGCCCCATATTCACCATATCATATTGAAAGAACTGGTAATTTGGACCTCCGACATAAGCTTTCACATGACCGGAACGAGGATCCATAGCCATAAATCCTGAACGGAGATAACTTTTCATATAAGTAATAGAATCCCAAGGGGTCATAATAGTATCTTTGGGCCCGCTCCATGAAAAAACAGTCATCTCAACCGGCTGATTGAATATTTTCCTGATTTCTTTTTCTTTTTTACCTTCTTTCTCCAATGTTCTGTAACGATCGGTTAATCGCATGGAACGAAGCATTATAGCTTCAATATCTTCATCTTTCACAGAACGGGATTCTGTAAAAGGCCCTCTTTTCCGGCCTGCCTTTTCTTTAAAAAATAAAGGCTGCATGGTTTGTCCGATATGCTCTTCGACCGCCTCTTCTGCATATTTTTGCATATGAGAATCCAGCGTAGTATATATCTTCAATCCGTCAATATACAAGTTATAAAATTCACCCCCTGATTTTTTATTTTTGTTGCACCAGCCATACAAGGGATTTGTTTCCCAAGCCAGCGAATCGTCCGAATACTTTTGTTTTTGCCAATCTTTATAATCGCTTTTCTGTGGCTTTTTAGCCATCAGCATCAAACGTAAATATTCCCGAAAATAAGGAGCCAGACCGTCTTTATGGTCTACTTTGTTGTATTTTAACTCAAGAGGTACCTGTTGTAAAGAATCTCTATCAGCTTCCGAAAGATAGCCATACCTGCACATCTGATCCAATACCACATTGCGCCTGCCCTGACAAGCTTCCAGCCTTCTTCTGGGATTATATAGTGAAGGATTTTTACACATCCCTACCAATGTGGCCGCCTCATCTATAGACAATGTTTTAGGAGACTTGCTGAAATAAACCCAGGCAGCCGAATGTATCCCTACCGCATTATTCAGGAAGTCGAACTTATTGAGATACATGTTGATGATTTCCTCTTTGGTATAGAATCGTTCCAACTGAACTGCAATCACCCATTCAATCGGTTTTTGAAATATACGTTCTACAAAATTATTGGCACGGGGAGAATAAAGCTGTTTTGCCAATTGTTGGGTAATCGTACTCCCACCCCCAGCGTTAGATTGTCTGAAAAGTCCCCCCTTGATCACAGCCCGCATCAATGCATATGCATCAATTCCCGAATGTTTGGTAAAACGTGCATCTTCTGTTGCAATCAAAGCATTGATCAATTCCGGAGAAAGATCCTGATAACCTGCATAAATACGATTCTCTTTACTTTGGGCATAAGTTCCCAAAAGTTTCTGATCTGCAGTAAAAACCTGGGATGCATATTTATCGATAGGATTTTCAAGGTCTTCTACCGGTGGCATATAACCAATCACACCATTAGTAATTAAAACAAAGATCAGTATAACTGACAATATACTTCCGGTAAAAAGTATCCAGAACCATTTTATTATCTTCTTGGCAAAAGCAGGGCCTTTTTTCTTCATTTCTTATAATATCACTAGATATGTTTTTCATAGTTCAACTACTCAAAACACATTTTTATCATTTTAAAGTGCAAAAATAGAGAATAAAATGCAGACTGAACAAAAAAATTGAAAGTTTAATGCTTTTTGAAGTTTTTTTTCTCATCAAAATTCAAATTTTATTCCTACTTTTGTAAGCAACATTAAGTCGTTAATAGCATCCTATCATATGAAAAAGGAAAGTTTAGTATCCATTTCCGACTACACAAAGGAAGACATTCTGCAATTCATCCGCAAAGCAAGCCTGTTTGAAGAAAATCCTAACAGAAAATTGCTGGAAGGTAAAATTTGCGCCACCTTATTTTTCGAACCGTCCACCCGCACACGTTTGAGTTTTGAAACTGCGGTTAACCGTCTTGGCGGACGTATCATTGGTTTTTCTGACGCAGCTACCACCAGTTCTTCCAAAGGAGAAACATTGAAAGATACCATCCTGATGGTAAGCAATTATGCGGATATTATTATCATGCGACACCATCTGGAAGGTGCGGCACGGTATGCATCAGAAATAACAAAAGTCCCCATTATCAATGCCGGTGATGGCGCCAATCAGCACCCAAGTCAGACATTGTTGGACATCTACTCCATTTATAAAACCCAAGGTAAACTGGACAATCTTCAAATCACCATGGTGGGTGACCTGAAATACGGACGTACCGTACATTCACTCATTGTAGGGATGTCACACTTTAATCCAACGTTCCATTTTGTAGCTCCCGATGAACTGAGGATTCCGGATACTTATAAAACCTATTGTGACAATCATCATATCCCCTATTACGAATATACGGATTTCTCAGAAGAAGTCATTAACCAGTCTGACATCCTGTATATGACCCGGGTACAACGGGAACGATTTACCGATTTGATGGAATATGAAAAAGTAAAGAATGTGTACATTCTCCGAAACAATATGTTAGATAATAGTAAAGAGAATCTGAGGATATTACATCCGCTACCGAGGGTCAATGAAATCGCGTATGATGTAGATGATAATCCGAAAGCCTATTTCATCGAACAAGCCAAGAACGGATTATTTGCCCGTCAGGCTATCATTTGTGAAGCTTTGGGAATTGAAGTAAAATAGCACCTTGTATACCTCCATATCCGGATACGCTGCATCAATTTTATTTATTAATATGGGAACAAAGAAAAAAGAATTACAAGTTGCTGCTTTGGAAAACGGCACTTCCATAGATCATATTCCTACCGAACAACTCTTCCAGGTTGTACGCTTGTTGGGAATTGAAGATCTCAAATCCAGGGTGACCATCGGCTACAATCTTGACAGTAAAAAGATGGGAAAAAAGGGAATTATTAAGATATCTGATAAATTTTTTCAGGAAGAAGAAATTAACAGGATTTCTTTAATTGCTCCGAATGTCAACCTGAATATTATCCGGGATTATGATGTGGTTGAGAAAAAGAAAGTTACTCTTCCGAATAAATTAATAGGACTGGTCAAGTGTAATAATCCCAAATGCATTACAAACAATGAACCAATGCGTACAGAATTTGAAGTTATTGACAATGAGAATGTCACACTTAAGTGTCATTATTGTGAAAAAAAAGTTGAAAAAAAAGATATTGAAATTATTTGAGCTGTGAAACAAACCTGGAAACCCGGAAATATGATATATCCTTTACCTGCCGTCATGATTAGTTGCGGGGGCAAGGAAGAAGAATTCAACATCTTAACTGTCAGTTGGGTAGGAACATTATGTACCAATCCTCCTTTATGTTATATTTCGGTCCGGCCGGAACGGTATTCCTACCCTATTATCAAAAAAAATATGGAGTTTGTCATCAACCTGACGACTACAGACCTGGCTTTTGCA
Source organism: Bacteroidales bacterium (assembly GCA_031552335.1). Taxonomy (GTDB): domain Bacteria; phylum Bacteroidota; class Bacteroidia; order Bacteroidales; family Azobacteroidaceae; genus JAISFI01. The sequence goes on from JAVBMQ010000161.1 coordinate 6,309, forward strand.
ACTGATTGGTGTGGCGTCAGATCCGGTGCTGATCATGCCAAATTCAAAGAAATGAATTTAACCCCGGGAAAAGCTGTTTTTATAAAGGCTCCCATCATAGAAGAAGCCCCGGTCAATATAGAGTGTAAAGTAACAGAAATCAAACCATTGGGTTCTCACGACATGTTTATTGCTGAAGTAGTAAATGTGTTAGCTGATGATAAATACCTAGATCCCAAGACCGGCGCTTTTGACATGCAAAGAGCCAATCTTCTGGCATATTCCCATGGAAAATATTATGAATTGGGGAATTTCATCGGAAAATTCGGATGGAGTGTGAAAAAGCAAAAATAACATGAAGAAAAAAACATTTTGCTATATTGTTTTGCTGTTATTCTGTATCAACAAACTATCTGCCCAGCAAAAATTACCATATAACACTAATGACAAAAAAGTCAACTGGGGAGTTAAAATAGGGTTCAATTCGGCCGTCCCAAATGCAAATATACAAACCGAACAAGGCAATCTGACATCTAAAACCACCAACAAAGTAGGATATCTGATCGAATGCTTTTCCCGTATCAATGTCAAAAAACTATTTTTGCAACCTGAAATTTCCTACAGTACAACAAAAGAAAGCATACATTTCCAAGGGAATGATAAAAGTCCCCTTCTGAATGTTGTCGATATCAACATCAATGCCTTCGATGTCGCAACTGTTATCGGATACAATACGGTCAAACAAAATGAATGTGGGCTAAGCTTATTTGCCGGAATAAAAGGTAAATATGCTTATGAAATAAATATTAAACCATCTGAAATTGAGAAAATAACGGAAACCGATCCTTTTTATAATCTATACCTAACTACCGGTGTCGGGATTAATGTCTCTCACCTTTTTTTTGATTTGAGATATGATTTTGCTTTATTCCGGAATGAAACCAGCATACAAAACAGTTCTTCTGTATCATACAATGAAATTATCATCGACAAAAGGAGTAATATCTTAAATTTTTCTGTAGGATTTATGTTTTAGAATTCATGCCTTCCGATTCATTTAAAACCTTGAAATAAAATTTATTTACTCTTCGGATTTTGCTTAAAAATAATTACCTTTGCGGCTTATCCAAATTAAATAAATAATGCAATGAAAAGAGACAATGCAATTTTCGACATTATCGAAAGAGAATATCAACGTCAATTAAAAGGAATTGAGTTGATAGCTTCCGAGAACTTTGTAAGCGATCAGGTAATGCAAGCTATGGGCTCCTGTCTAACCAATAAATATGCCGAAGGATATCCGGGGAAACGTTACTATGGAGGATGCGAAGTGGTTGACCAAAGCGAACAAATTGCCATTGACAGACTTAAACAAATATTTGGGGCAGAATGGGCAAATGTTCAGCCTCACTCCGGCGCTCAGGCTAACATGGCAGTATTTCTGGCATGTATGAATCCCGGAGATAAATTCCTGGGATTGAATCTTTCTCACGGAGGACACTTAACACACGGTTCTCCCGTTAACTTCTCCGGACTTATCTATCAAGCTTTAGAATACAATGTAGGAGAAAACACCGGAAGAGTTGATTACGATCAATTGGAAAGTGTTGCCTTGAAAGAAAAACCAAGGATGATCATTGCCGGCGCTTCTGCTTACTCCCGCGAATGGAATTATGCACGCATCCGGAAAGTTGCCGATCAGATCGGAGCTATTTTCATGGTTGACATGGCTCACCCGGCCGGTTTGATTGCAGCCGGTGTATTGGATAATCCTTTGCGCCATGCTCACATTGTAACATCTACCACACACAAAACATTGCGTGGTCCTCGCGGAGGCATTATCCTTTTGGGAAAAGATTTCGAAAACCCATGGGGAAAGAAAACCCCCAAAGGAGAAATCCGCATGATGTCAGCATTATTGGATTCAGCTGTATTCCCAGGAGTACAGGGAGGTCCGTTAGAACACGTTATTGCAGCTAAAGCTGTTTCTTTTGGAGAAGCTTTGGAACCGTCATACAAAGAATATCAACAGCAAGTACAAAAAAATGCAGCTGCTATGGCCCAGGCTTTCAAAGACAAAGGATACAAAATTGTTTCTGAAGGAACGGATAATCACCTGATGTTGATCGACCTTCGCTCCAAATTCCCCAATCTAACAGGAAAAGAAGGAGAAAACGCATTGGTATCCGCTGATATCACCACCAATAAAAACATGGTACCCTTCGACAGTAGAAGCCCGTTCCAGACTTCCGGTTTACGCTTCGGAACACCTGCCATTACTACCCGTGGCGCCAAAGAACCTTTGATGGAAGAAATCGTAGAATTGATTGACACTGTCTTGTCAAATGTAGGAAATGAAGCTACTATCAAGATTGTCAGAGAAAAAGTAAACGGAATAATGAAAGGGTTTCCTTTGTTTGCGTGGTAAAAAGTACTTTTGTAATTTTGAATTTTGAATTTTGAATCATTTTTTCTTGTGTAAACCAATTTAGAATTCAAAATTTATAAAATAATCCCAGCCGATTCGTCAGTTGGGATTATTTTTAGTTTTAGCAAATATTTTTCAGATTAACAACCTGACATACTTTCTATAATACTCTTATTTTTTCACATAAAGAAATTGTGTCGATACCCCATCAAAAGTATTTCCATTATCCAATTTTCCAGACATTTTAACTTCAACCAGATTATCATACCCGTCTGTCACATATTCATAATTGATTTCTGTAAACTGGGTTCTATATGCTGAAGGCGGAGTAGCCCATTCTATTTTTACCTGTGATATATTATTAATCATTATTCACTTTAGGATCATTATCATCCGAACAGGCAACAAATGAAAAACAAAGAATACCGATAAAAAGACTCAGAAAAGAGAAATTTAAAATTTTCATAATTACATTTATTATATTTTCAAACAACGGAATTATAGCAAAAAACATGCCATAATAGAAAATATAATCTGGTGATGGTATCTTTATCCTGACAAGCCTTATATTAATCTAACTTCAAGACTGCTAAAAATGCCTTTTGTGGAACTTCTACATTTCCGACCTGTTTCATTCGTTTTTTACCTTCCTTTTGCTTTTCCAACAATTTCCGTTTACGGGAGATATCACCCCCATAACATTTGGCTGTAACATCTTTTCTCACTGCTTTTATCGTTTCCCGGGCTATAATCTTAGCTCCGATAGCAGCCTGAATGGCAATATCAAATTGTTGACGAGGAATTAATTCTTTCAGTTTCTCGCACATCCGGCGACCGAAAGAAACCGAGTTATCCACATGTGTCAAAGAAGAAAGAGCATCCACAGGTTCTCCATTCAACAAAATATCCAGTTTTACCAATTTGGAAGGCCTATAATCATGCATATGATAATCAAAAGAAGCATATCCTTTGGAAATACTTTTCAATTTATCATAAAAATCAATTACAATCTCACCTAAAGGAAGGTCATAAATGATTTCCACTCTGTCTCCGGAAATGTAATCCTGTTTAATCAGGATTCCACGCTTACCCAAACAAAGCGTCATAATCGGACCAATATATGTAGTGTTAGTAATAACCGAAGCCCGGATAAAAGGTTCATCAATATGATCTATCAAAGTAGGGTCCGGTAACCCAGCCGGGTTATGCACTTCTACACAATTATCTTTTTTATCATACACTTTATAGGAAACGTTGGGTACTGTTGTAATCACATCCATGTTAAATTCCCTATCCAAGCGTTCCTGTACGATTTCCATATGCAACAATCCCAGGAAACCACAACGGAAACCAAAACCCAAAGCGACGGAAGATTCCGGTTGAAAGGTCAATGAAGCATCATTCAATTGAAGCTTTTCCAAAGAAGCCCGCAGGTTTTCAAAATCTTCACTTTCAATAGGATATAATCCGGCAAAAACCATCGGTTTTACCTCTTCAAATCCTTCAATAGCCTTATTACTGGGATTCTTTACATGTGTGATCGTATCTCCTACTTTTACCTCTTTTGAGGTTTTTATACCGGATATAATATAGCCTACATCTCCACAAATTAGTTCCTGCCGGGGAGACATATTCAATTTTAATATTCCGACTTCATCTGCCTCATATTCTTTTTCCGTAGCTATAAATTTCACCAAATCACCTTTGCGTATTTTACCATTGACAATTTTGAAATATGCAATAATACCACGAAATGAATTGAATACAGAATCAAAAATCAAAGCTTGCAAGGGAGCATCCGGATCTCCTTTTGGTGCAGGAACCTTCTCTACTATTGTGTCCAGGATTTCATAAACACCTTCTCCTGTTTTGCCACTGGCCCTCAGAATATCAGTTCGGGGACAACCCAACAATTCAACGATCTGGTCTTCTACCTCATCCGGATTTGCCTGCGGTAAATCAATTTTATTTAATACCGGTATGATTTCCAAATCGTGTTCAATAGCCATATATAAGTTAGAAATTGTCTGAGCCTGAATACCTTGTGCGGCATCTACAATTAACAAAGCGCCTTCACAAGCAGCAATAGAACGGGAGACCTCATATGAAAAATCCACGTGTCCCGGAGTATCAATCAGGTTAAGAATATATTTTTCTCCACCTTTTGTATATTCCATCTGGATAGCATGACTTTTGATGGTAATTCCGCGTTCACGCTCCAAATCCATATTATCCAGCACTTGTGCCTGTAAATCTTTTTTATCTACCGTTTGTGTATACTCAAGCAAACGATCAGCCAAAGTACTTTTACCATGGTCAATATGGGCAATAATGCAGAAATTTCTAATATTTTTCATCAATATGGTTTGACAATTTGTTTTGGGAGGACAAAGGTACGGATTTTTTCGCTAATTTTGCATGTTACAGGCGAAATTAATATATACTATATACAATGATCAATCAATTTGAAAATAAGGAAGAGTATTTATTGGGAAGAAAACTGGATCTGCTTTTACAAACAGGACAAATGCTCATCCAGAGCTTGGCAGACAGTAATCGCATTGACCGGAATATGAGAAGAGTCGCCGTTTATATGGGCATTCCTTCCGAGAAATTTCATATGCATATTAATTATACAACTTTGATGATTAATATCAGTGACGGACATTATTCCATTACCAAATTCAGAAAATGTGCAGATCATGGAGTTAACATGGATGCACTGTCTGAAATCAGCCGATTGTCGTGGAAAGCATTGGAAAATAATTACTCCCTGGATGTATATGAAGCTGAATTAAAACAGATAGCAAACAAAAAACGAAATTATCCCCGTTGGTTAGTTATATTAACTGTCGGATTAGCCTGCGGAAGTTTCTGCAAATTATTCGGGTGTGATTGGCCTTCATTTTTCATCACCTCTATAGCATCATCCATTGCATTGTTTTGTCGGCAGGAAATGCATCACCGGAAAGTAAACAATTATCTTACTGTTGCAATTTCTGCATTCATTGCTGTATTATTAGCAGGAGGTGGTTCGCTGTTTAATCTCAGTCAAACTCCTCATCATCCTATATTTGCATCTGTATTATTTCTAATACCTGGTGTTCCGATCATCAATTGCCTCGATGATATGATTGATGGTTTTTCAATTGTGGGAGTAACCCGTGCTGTAATCGTCTTTCTTACATTAGGGGCCATTTCTTTTGGAATGATATTTGCCATCAAAGCATTACATATCACTGATTATAGTGCCGTACTGACGCCTCATAGTTCCTGGTGGATTATCGGATCAGTAGCAGCTATTGCAGCCACAGGATTTGCGGTGTTATTTAATGTTCCGTTGAGCACCCTGGCTATTTGTGCTGCAGGTGGTGCTGTTACGATTTTAACCCGTAACCTGTTGATGTATGAATGTGGTTGGAATCTCCCAATCAGTTCTTTTTGCGGGGCATTAGTAGTTGGTATTATCTCCATCTACCTGGTACACAAAGTAGATGTACCAGCACATGTTATTTCCATACCTCCTGTCATTCCAATGATTCCTGGAGTATTGATGTACAAAGTAATAATCGGATTTTTAAGTATGAATGTTGCCGGAGGGAACGAACAGGTGCCCCTATTACTCAACACTGTGATATCCGGTGTGAATTCAGGACTTACGGTATTAGGCATATCCCTGGGAATTGCCATCCCAAATGTTATCGGAAGGAGGTATTTTTCGAATACAAAGTATAAAAAACGAATGAAAGAGGCTCTTTCACAATTAAACCCCAGATCAAATTAGAGACTACAAAATCTCAGACAAAGGCCTCATTACAAAATCACGTTCTTTATACAATGGATGTGGAAGTTTCAGTTGCGGAGTATCCAACTCCAATTGATCATACATAATCAAATCAATATCTATGATCCGGTCCTGGTATACACCACTAGATTTCTCCATCCTGCCCAATTCTCTCTCAATAGCTTGTGAAATATACAGTATTTGAAATGGATTCAAACGCGTTCTGACTTTCACAGCCATATTTAAAAAAGGATGAGGAGATTCAAATCCCCAGGGAGAAGTCTCATAAACAGAAGAAACGGAAGAGATCGCTCCCATCCGTAACCCTATTTGTTCTATCGCTTGTTTCAAATGAACACGTCTGTCACCCAGATTGGTACCCAGACTTAAAAAAACCGTATGTGTGGGCAAGCCATTGATCATCAAAAATCAGATAATCAGCATGGCATCTCCATACGCTCCGAAACGATATTTTTCTTTAACGGCTTCCGAATAAGCATCCATAATCAATTCATATCCACCAAAGGCAGCTGTCATCATCAACATCGTTGACAATGGCATATGAAAATTGGTTACCATATCCGTAGCCACAGTAAAATCATAAGTAGGAAAAATAAATTTATTGCTCCAACCGCTAAACTCTTTCAAATGCCCGCCTGTTGTAACTGTACTTTCGATTGTTCTCATCACGGTAGTACCCACAGCACAAACACGTTGATTGTTATCTTTAGCATTATTTACCACATTCACGGTATCCCTGGAAACGATCATCTGTTCGGAATCCATTTTATGTTTGGTCAAATCTTCCACATCAATTTCCCGGAAGTTACCCAAACCACAATGAGCAGTCACAAAAGTAAATTCACACCCTTTTATTTCCAACCGTTTCAACAATTCACGACTGAAGTGTAAACCTGCTGCGGGAGCAATCACAGCTCCTTCTTTTTCGGCAAAAATAGTTTGATAACGATCGGCATCATCTTCTTCCACTGCACGATCAATATATCTGGGAAGCGGAGTTTCTCCCAAAGCATACAGATTACTTTTGAATTCATCATGTACACCATCATACAAAAATCTCAGGGTACGTCCTCTGGATGTCGTATTATCAATTACTTCGGCCACCATTGAATCATCTTCACCGAAATAAAGCTTATTACCGATTCTGATTTTTCTTGCAGGATCTACCAAAACATCCCACAAACGCAACTCCTGATTAAGTTCACGCAAAAGAAAGACTTCAATTTTAGCTCCTGTCTTTTCCTTATTTCCGTATAAACGGGCAGGAAAAACCTGTGTATCATTGAATATGAAAATATCTTTATCACCAAAATAATTCAAAATATCTTTGAATACCTTGTGTTCAATTTTCCCTTGTTTACGGTCGACTACCATCAACCTTGATTCGTCTCTATTAGAGGCTGGATACAAAGCAACTAACTCGTCCGGAAGGTTAAATTTAAATTTTGAGAGTTTCATATCTTACTATTTTATCATTTTCTTTATTCAAACAAACTATCTACAGTCTCGATACTCAGACATTGATTCAGCGTAATATCTCCGATTTTTGTCCTGACCAGACCTGTCAAATGTGCTCCGGAATTTAAAGCTTGTCCGATATCACGAGCTAAAGCCCTGATATATGTACCTTTACTACACACCACACGAACCTTTATCTCCGGCAGGTTATATTCCTGCAATTCAATTTCATCAATAATCAATGTCTTGGGTTCCAGAGATACTTCCACACCGTTTCTTGCCAACTCATAGGCTCTTTCTCCCTTTATTTTGCAAGCTGAATAAGCAGGAGGAACCTGTTCTATCCTTCCAACAAATTGTTTCAACGTATTTTCGACCAGTTCCCGGGAAATATGAGAAACCTCATAAACCCCATCAACTTCTGTTTCCAGATCAAAAGAAGGTGTTGTCTTCCCTAAAAGAAGGGTGGCTTCATATTCTTTGGTCTGATACTGAAATTCTTCTATCCTTTTTGTTGCCTTGCCGGTACAGATAATCATCACTCCTGTTGCAAGAGGATCAAGGGTACCTGCATGACCTACTTTTATCTTTTTTACATTCAAAAACCTTGATACTTTATACCTTATCTTTGCCACCAAATCAAAGGAAGTCCATCCTAAAGGTTTATTGCAATAAATGACCTCTCCTCCTTGAAAATCTTTTGACATGGACATCATTTACAAGATATTCAAATCGTATCCGGACAATATCAAAACGAGTAGGATAACACCCAATACAATCCGGTAGTATCCAAACGCTTTGAATCCATACTTTGTTATAAACTCAATAAAAAATTTGATTGCCAGAATAGCAACAATAAATGCCACTAAGTTGCCAACAAGCAAAACTCCCATATTATCAGTTAAAATAGCCTGACTTTCCGGATTGGTAATCAATTTCAATAATTTATATGCTGATGCGGCAAACATGGTAGGTACAGCCAAAAAAAATGAAAATTCCGCAGCATTCTTTCTGGTCAACTTTTGAGCCATACCCCCGACTATTGTTGCCATTGAACGGGAAACTCCGGGAATCATCGCCACACATTGAGCCAAACCTATAATAAATGCTCTCTTGGGAGTCACTACCTGATCTGCAGACGGTTTATTAAACCATTTATCAACAAACAACATCAAAATTCCTCCCAATATCAACATAATAGCAACCACTGTAACACTTTCCAGCAACATATCTATTTTATCACTGAATAAAAAGCCTAAAATAGCAGCAGGAATAAATGCAATCAACAGTTTCCAGTAAAAATCAAACGTCTGAAAAAAACGTTTGAAATAAAGTACAATAACGGATAATATAGCCCCAAACTGAATAATCACAGTGAACGCTTTCACAAATTCAGAACTGGGAACCCCCAGGATTTTTTGTGCTATAATCATATGACCTGTAGAAGAAACCGGTAAGAACTCTGTCAATCCTTCAACAATAGCGATAAAGATTGTTTGCAACCATGACATTTCTTCCATTATGCCTGCTCCTTATCTTTGTTTTTTTTAAGAATTGCCACAGCCACCAATCCAAAACCTATCATAGTCACAACAGGAGCAACAACAATACGCCTTGTACTGAATATATCAGGATTAAATCCTGTTTCTTCAGTGGTTGCACCTCCCATCATCAGGCAAAAGCCTAAGACAATAATGATCATGGCAACTGCCATAACGATAAAGTTTTCTTTACCTAAAGCAAAATCTTTTTTATTATCCATTTTTATCCGATTAAGAATATAAACCGGAGAGACAATTTTAGTCGCTCCAACCTTATTATTCTGTTATATATAATATAAATCATCTACACCCATTTTCAAATACCGGTTAACTGCAAAATATGTTGCAACAGCCGATATGACAACACCCAATGTCAATACTATCAGGAATATCAGAAATAATACATTCAAATCTATAATCCCGATAAAATCGGTAAACTCTCCTGACAAATATAACAACAATCCTGTCAGCATCGACATAGCAATAATTGCAGCTACAACTCCCGCTATCACATTTCTCCAAACAAAAGGCTTTCGGATAAAACCACCTGTTGCGCCAACCAACTTCATCGTATGTATCAAGAACCTTTTGGAATAAATTGTCAATCGTATCGTATTACTGATCAATGCAAAAGAAATAGTCATCAATACAACCGAAAGAATCAATAAAATAAATCCAATCCTTCTTACATTTTCATTGACTGCCTGCAATAAATCTTTCCGGTAAAGAATATCCTGAATATTACTATTCTGTCTGATCTTCTTTTCAATCACTGCAATACTGTCTGCATTGGCATATGCAGAATTCAAACGTACTTCAACAGAAGGTAACAGCGGATTATATCCTACAAAAGCTTCAGGCGTTTCACCCAATTCCTTCTCCAATTCTTTTGCGGCCTGTTCTTTAGAAATAAAGGTAGTTGACTTTACAAAGGGAGAAGCATCCAGCCTTTTTTGCAAACTCAGTACCTGTGCATCTTTGATATCTTCACTTAATACAACCGAAAAAGAAAGGTTTTCTTTAACATACACAGATAATTTGTTGGCAACTAATCCCAACAAAAACACTAATCCCAATAAAAAAAGGACGAGAGATATGCTGATGGTAGAAGTCAACCTGGAATTTATAACTGTATAAGAACTACCTTTTTTTTTCTTTGTCATACTTCTACCTGATTTTCAAAACCATTGAAAAAATCTGATTAAAAAACAAACCTAAAATTGCTGCAAAATTACAACAAAAACAAACGATCCGGCTTGAATTTTCGTTTTTTTAACACTAATATCCGAATCTATACTTATTTCTCTATTTCTCCGAATAATGTTGCGGCCGAAGCGTCTGTTATCTTCACCATTATTTTGTCTCCTATTCTGTGCCCGGTTTTATTAAAAACAACCACTTTATTTTGAGGCGTTCTACCAAAAAGCTGTTCCCGGGATCTCTTAGAAAATCCTTCAGCCAATACCTCATATGTTTTCCCAACAGCTTCTCTGTTACGCATCAGGGAAAGTTCCAGTTGTAGTGCAATGATTTCTTCCAATCTACGCGTTTTCACGTCTTCCGGCACATCATCAGGCATGTGTTGTGATGCATATGTACCTGGTCTTTCCGAATACTTAAACATAAATGCAGCATCAAAACCAACTTCTCTCATCAAAGACAAAGTATCCTGATGATCTTCCTCTGTTTCAGAATGAAATCCGGCAAACAAATCGGTCGAAACCGCACAATCCGGAATGATTCGATGAATAGCTGCCATACGTTGCAGATACCATTCCCTGGTGTATTTTCTATTCATGGCCTTCAATATCCGGGAACTACCTGATTGAGCCGGCAAATGGATATGATTACAAATATTCGGGTAAGCAGCTATCACTTCCAATGTTTTATCACTCATATCTTTAGGATGGGAAGTTGTGAATCGGATCCGCATTTCCGGAGCTTCTTCTGCAACCATTTTCAGTAAAGCAGGAAAATCAACATACTGTCCGTCTTTTTCTTTATATGTATAAGAATTAACATTTTGTCCCAGAAGAGTAACCTCTTTATAGCCCTCACTGCACATGACCCGCAATTCATTTAATATACTTTCCGGTTCGCGGCTTCTTTCCCGACCTCTGGTATATGGCACAATGCAATATGTACAAAAATTATTACACCCCCTCATAATGGAAATAAAACCTGAAATTTTTACTCCTGAAATTTTCAGAGGGATAACATCTTTATAGGTTTCGGTTGTAGAAAGTGTTATGTTTACTGCTTTCTCTCCCTTTTCCACTGCACCAACAAGATTAGGCAAATCTAAATAAGCATCCGGACCAACAACCAAATCAACATGGTGTTTTTCTATCAACTCTTCCCGGACTCTTTCTGCCATACAACCCAAGACGCCGATAATCAAATTCGGCTGTCTTTTCTTTTTCAAAGACCGGAAATACTGTAACCGGGATATTACCTTTTGTTCGGCATTATCCCTGATAGAACAAGTATTGACAAAAACAGCCTCAGCCTCTTCTATTTTTTCCGTAATTTCATAGCCGTCCATCTGCATAATAGAAGCCACCACTTCACTGTCTGCTACATTCATTTGACAGCCATAAGTCTCTATAAAAACCTTTTTTAATTTACTATCAGTCACAGATTTAAAGTCTGTTTCCTTAGATTCACCCATGATTATATTCGTTAATTAATATTAAAAATTCAAATAAAATTTGGAAACGCAAAAATAAGCAGTACCTTTGTTAATGAAAAACGTAAAATTTTTTCATAGTTAAGGTTTTGGTTAAATGGGTTAAGGGAGGCTGTGAAGTCTCCCTTAATTTTTTTACCAGCCTGATTATTTGCATGTTTCATTTTTTTTATCTACATTTGGGCTGCAAAAATAAGCATAATTTATGGATAAATACGGGGATATTATTTTTTTAGCCATCATTTTTATATCTTTTGTTTTCAGTATTGTCAAAAACATAAGAAAAGAGAAAGATGCGAAGGCTCAAAAAACAATTGCTAAAAAAGAACAACAGGTTCCAACGACAAAAAAACCGGTTGCAGAACCTCAAACTCAACCCAAGGTAAGCTATAAGATGAGTAGGATGAGTTTTCCGGAAGAAGAAGAACCTATCAGTGCAATAGAAGCAGAAACAAATATCAACACACCTCCTCTCCTACTGAATATACAAGACACAGATGAGATCAAACGCGCCATTATCTATTCGGAAATACTTGGAAGAAAGTACGAATAATATTTTTCTTTATTGTATCTTTGCGCGAAATTTCAAAAAAGTCAGTCATTAACTCTAAAACACAATAACAATTACGACATGGCATTTAAAATTATTTCAGCTGAAGAAGCTGCAAGTTATATTCATAACGATGCGGTAGTGGGATTCAGCGGGTTTACTGCAGCAGGTTGTCCGAAAGCAGTAACCAAAGCTTTGGCAAAACATGCAGAAGAAGAACATGCCAAAGGAAATCCATTTAAAATAGGTATGTATACCGGCGCTTCTACCGGAGATTCGATCGATGGTTATCTGGCGCGTGCTCATGCAATCAAATTTCGGACCCCTTATCAATCCAACAAAGACTTAAGGAGTGAATTAAATTCCCGGGAGGCAAATTATTTCGATTTACACCTTTCAGAATTACAACAGTATATCCGTTACGGTTTCCTTCCGAAACCTGATTTTGCTATCATAGAAGCCTGTGATATCAATGATAACGGAGAAATCATATTGACATCAGCGGTAGGAATTATTCCTACTGTAGCACAAATGGCAGACCACATCATTGTGGAACTGAACAAGCAACACCCAAAAGAATTACGCGGAATGCATGATATTTATCAACCTCTCGATCCTCCTTTGAGAAGGGAAATTCCCATCTACAAACCCAGTGATCGTATAGGTGTTCCTTATTTAAAGGTTGATCCGGCTAAAATTATCGGTATTGTAGAAACTGATCTTCCGAATGAAATATCGCCATTTACTCCTACTGATGAAGTAACAGATACCATCGGACGCAATGTTGCAAACTTTCTTGTTTCTGAAATCAAAGCCGGTCGCATACCTGCATCTTTCCTGCCGGTACAATCCGGAGTTGGAAATGTTGCCAATGCGGTCTTAGGGGCTATGGGCCAAAGTAAAGAAATTCCTGCATTTGAAGTTTACACTGAAGTAATACAGGATGCCGTAATCGGTCTGATGCAACAAGGACGGGTAAAATTTGCCAGTGGTTGTTCTTTGACATTAAGTGCGGATGCATTATATGAAGTATACAATAACTTAGATGTTTATAAAGAAAAGATTATTCTTCGTCCGCAAGAAATTTCCAATAGTCCGGAAGTTGCCCGCCGTTTAGGATTGATTGCCATCAATACCGCATTGGAAGCTGACATTTTCGGGAACATCAATTCTACCCATGTGATAGGAACAAAGATGATGAACGGAATCGGAGGTTCTGCCGACTTCTGCCGTAACGCCTATCTTTCCATCTTTACCACTCCATCCATTGCCAAAGAAGGAAAAATCAGTTCCATTGTACCCATGGTATCACACCATGACCACAGCGAACACTCGGTGAAAATTCTGATTACAGAACAAGGGGTCGCAGACCTTCGTGGTTTGGCTCCGATCCAAAGAGCCGAATGTATCATTGAAAATTGTGTCCATCCGGAATACAAACAATTACTGAGAGATTATCTCAATCAAGGAGTTAAAGGTCACACTCCACAGTCTATCCAGAATTGTTTTGCCTTCCACACAACATTCAATCAAACAGGCGATATGAGGAATACAAAGTTCTAAGCTAATCGAGTAGGAGAAGAGGGTGTGTCAAAAGTCCGACACACTCTCTTTTTTGTTTTTCGGCCAGGGTTATTCTTTCCATTTTGTTTTATCGTTTTAACAGACTTTTATTAAAAAAAAGAGGGCATACCCTTTTGACACACCCTCGATAAATCAATTATTTTTGTCCAATAAACCTGTAACGGCTACTTAAGACTAGTCATTTATAAAGTCACCAACCTTGAAACACTACTTCATCCTTTTACAGGATGGTACAATCTATTGTTTTTCATAGGGTTTGATTCCATTTCTTTTTTATCAAATACAGGACGGAACCTCATTGTACTTTCCGTGTAAAAATTATCTAATTCAGGTAGAGATTCATAATATTTATTTTTCAGTTCGAGGTCGCAAAAATCTCCCAAACCTCCTATATCTTCAATTGAAAAATCCAGATGTTTTAGTATTGTAGGAATAAGAGCTTCGTGATGTCCCGAGTTTTTTGCTTTCAAAACCATATCCAAAGTTTGTAAAGCAGCATTTGAAATTCGATAGATAGGATTAAACGATTTTAAAAGAAAAAGAGGATTAGTTGGTAAGCTTATTATATTCAGGCTTTTCCACCATGTCCATAAAGGACGCTGGAAAAAATATTCTATATGGGAAGATAAAAAATCGGCTTCTTTTTTTTCAAAACAATTGAAAAATTCATTCCAATCACCATTAAAATATACATCATATTCAATGTTCCAATAGTAATCATAATTAGGGAAATCCTTATAAAACTGTAGGAGAGGAAAATGATTGCTCCCTGGTATGATGCCGTCAGTAATAGGAATATAATTCAAATCATTCAAACTATTCACTGAGAAATTATAACTCGTTATGCTTTCCGGCAACGTCTTATTCAATGTTTGTTCATTCTCTTGCAGCATAAGATAAAGTTTTCGCCATGGATTAACGCCCGCTTCCAATGCATTGTATTGCGAAAGAATAAAGTCATCTATTTTATGCGCCGCCAATAAAACCGCTTCCGTTTTTTTCATAAAAGCACAACTTATTTTTTATTATGACATTTTTAAAAGTCTAAGAAACTGTTTAAATTTTAGAATGAAGTCGTCTTCTTTTGACGAATTTTATTCTAAGTGTTTTTTTGGACACGAATTTGAACGAATTAAACGAATCAGAACAAATTTTAGAATCAGAATATTTTAAAAATTCGTCTTTATTCGTTTAATTCGTTCAAATTCGTGTCCAAAAAAAGTCGAGATGACTTCAGAAATCATAGAAACTGCTTTGTTAAGTACTGCGTTTAAAATTATAGAAACTTTTTGTTTGTCAATAGATTAATTAAAAAATCGAAAATATGACTTGATAAAAATACAATATTTTTTGAAAACAACAAAAAATAAATACCGACATACCTGCTTTTTTGCCTAAAGAACATGTTGTGAAACACAATAATAACGCTCAAATAAATTGCTTTATTGAGATATTTTTCTGAATCTTTGAGATAAAGTATTTTTAAAAATAATTAAATTATAAACAATTAAATGTTAAATTGTTATGGCTAATTTAAAGATTTCAGAGTTGCCAGGTGTGACACAAATAAAAAACACTGATGTAATACCGATTGTACAAAAAACAGGTAGCGAATCAACAACAAAAAAAGTATCGGTTGGTGAATTGAAAGATTATGTAGAAGCTAATTCCTCGGCAAGCGGTTTACCTGGTGTAAAATCGGAATTTAATAACAGGGCAACAAAATTGCAAATGCACGGCAACAATGGCTATGTGGATATTCTGAATTTTGATGGATATGGGGTAGAAGTTCCACTTAGCGGCATGGAGTTCGGAATAAGAGCGCGAGATTTTTATGTTATTGCCAATGGATATGTCAGGATCGAAGGATATAATATCGAACTTGGAGGCCAAGGAGTAGATTCAAATTTGTTTTTCCACGGCCTCCGACATTCAGTATCAAGTTCTATGTCTGTCGTAGTAATAGATGGTTATCGTGGATATGAAACTAACCAGGCGTATCAAATGTCACTATACGACTTGTGGAATATAATGAAACATTGGTAAAATAAAAGATAGATGAAAGCAGATTTTACAAAAAAAATTACAGATTCGCTCGGGCGGATTGTGAGTATAAATAACCGTTATCGTTGGGATGAGAACAAAAACAGGATTTCCGACTCGACCAGTATATTAAAAGATGTGCTGGTCGATATTCTTTTCGCTTCGCGTTCAGCTAACGATGAAGATGCACTGGTAAAATCGGAACTTGCACGGAAAATATTTGATTCGATGGGAGTAATTGAAATTTCGGAAGCTGAAAAACGACATATTGATGAGATTATTTGCCAGCGAAATACCGATGTACGCGCTTTTTATTTAACGATGCTAAAAGAGGAAAATCCTGGATGAAACTATCGATTATTATAACACATTATGATGAAGGGGAACGGGTTGTATTCCCGCTGCTCTCTTCCATCAGCAATCAGATTGGCGTTGATTTCGGAGAATTTGAAGTGATTGTTGTTAACGATTGTTCGGACGTACCGCTGACTGATGATTTCTTGACATCATTCCCGAATATTAAGCCGCGCGCTGTTCTACTAAAAGAGAACATAGGCTTGGCATCAGCCCGTAATGCGGGATTTGCCGAAAGCACAGGTGAGTATGTGATGTATTGCGATGCGGACGACAGTTTTTTCAATTACACGGCTTTGTTTGCTTTTTTAGAAGTAGTAAAAAACCAAAAGTATGATTGTGTTTTTTCGACTTTCATCGAAGAAGTAAGAACTCCTGAAGGCGTGAAATTTATCAATCACAATGGAGAATCAACTTGGGTTCATGGTAAAATCTTCCGGAGACAATTTTTACTTGACAACGACATTCGTTTTCCCGACGGTTACAGGACGCACGAAGACAGTTATTTTACAGGAATTTGTTACGAACTTGCGACAAACAACCGGAATTTTTTCGCGATACCTGCTTGCACATATGTATGGCGGTGGAACGACAACAGTATGGTTCGCCGCAATAACGGCGAATTTATTGTAACGGAAAACACCAGCTTTATACAGTCTATAAACAAGTTGTGTGAAGACCTGGAGAAAAAAAATGACAAAAATGTTATGCTCAAAGCAGTGTCTTTCATTATACATGAATACTTCACATTGCAAGACGCGCGTTTTTATAGTGAACAATATAACAGCCATTACATTGAATCGATGCGTTTACTTAAAAAATTTATGAAGAGATTCGGAAAATACTGGTATCTGATAGAAAAAGAACCGTTTGCGGAAATATACGCCGGCAAAAAGGACCGATTCAATGTAAAAGAGTACAAGTTTTCGCTTAAGGACTTTATACAGACCATCTCTTAGAGATTGCAGATACAATAAACTCCAATAAAACAAAAAATTATGCCTGATTTATTTCATTTTGCCAAAAAATTGCCTGAGCAAACAGACGAAAAAATTGCTTTTGGTGCTGTATCTGAATCTAAATCTGAATCTGAAACTAAAACAGCATTCCGCGTTACATCTTCCTTTCTGATGACAGGAGAAGAAACAGCATACGCTATGCTACCCGGAACAATATTGCTACAGCAACAAAGTGACGATAAGAACAAGGTAAATTTAATTCTGAAGCCAAAACCTTCTTCCAAAATAAAAATGCCGATAAAATACATTGTGTACAGGGGGTTACAAATCACATCATTTTTAACAGAACCAGATTTCGAAACAGCAAGCGTGCGAACCGATAATATCACAGAATTATTGAGAAAACTAAAAGAAACTCAGGAGACAAGAAGCCTTGATGGCATTGACAAGAAAGCCTTGTTTGGTTATAATTTAAGGCCCAATAATAATCTTGACATAGATGATTTTTTTCATAAAGAGACAGGAGACGCTTCTCAATTATTTTCCGTTTCGGGAGGTATGGAATTAGGATGTTTTGCCAAAAGCAGCGGCCAGAAAACCCCAACAGGGGAAGAAAAAGCCCCAACAGGGGAAGGAATAGAAATCATTTTAGAAAATCCCGACTTAACGTTTACTGTAGAAATTGCAAAAAGACCATTTTATGAAATAGAGGTTACGTCTATAGAAAGTCCAGAAAATAGATGGAAACGAGAACTTATTCGCCATTTTGTTGACCCGGCAGCTTTTTATGGTTTACACCACGATATAAAAGGTGGCATTGGATATAAAGATGAAAATGGATATGATAAACCTCCAGCAAAAGGAGCAAGAGAAGTATATAAAAATATTATAGATAAATTTGCTACCAAAAATATTATTTATTTGGATATTCGCAATGAAAATGGATATTCTTATAATTATTATGACGAATATTCTGATGGTGAGATTCAACTTTGGAAAAATAACGGTGCAGTACTTGTTGTAAAAGACTTTTACAACAACGGCTGGCCAATTTGTACTGTGAATGATTATATTGAGGATAATGATTCATTCCAAAGTTCAGCCTTTGATATAAAATTACAAAAAACAAATGCGAATAACTCTACGGCTTATGATCCCATGGCAATAATTATAGGAAGGTATGCCTCAAATATTTGTAAAGAGCAAAATAAGAGTAATGACGTGATAAAACGTAATGAATTATTTTTAATATATAACAATGAATTTATAGGAGAGAATAAATATTTTGAACATTGTTTGACAATTGCGATACCATCTTTCTCTATTGGTAAGAATGAATGGCAGCCTATAGCCACAATAGTACGCCTTGATTATATAAAAAAACCGGACACTAACAATAATTCTCTTTTCTCTCAAAAAGAGCCCACCGATTTTATATTTGGACCTGTTAATACCAATATTCCATGGCAAGGAAATGCAACTATCAAATGGATGACCAGTCATATTGACAGGTATTTCTATAATAACGATACCATTGCTTTTTTACAATCGGGTATGGTAGAAGAAACACTAAAGATTAAGGTAGAAGGAACAGAAAAAGAAGAAGAAAAACAATATATCACCTATTATGCCGCACCAACTATTTTTTTCAAAAGCCCTAAGATTATAAAAGACACTTATGCTTTTAATTTTAATGGAGCAACCGAAAAGGCTGAAAATGTAAAGAACTTTCTGACTTATTTTGACAGAAAATCAAGCGCCGGAATAAAAAAAGATGACGAAGAAAAGATTCCTTATTATGGGCAAACGGAAGAAATTGAAGGAGGTGATGCATTTTTGCTCGGAATAACCAAAGAAGAAAAAACAAACCTATTAGATAATTTTATTTCACCCTACCACCATATTTTTTTTAAACTGGATAAATTATATCCCAACAATTCCAACAATTATCAATATCAACTATTTGCTGTTGGGCTTACTGCAAATAATGAGCAAATACCTTCAAATAATTCTGTAGCTGTATTCAGCAAGGATGGTAAAATATTCACTTCTAAAGATTATCAAAATGCAGTTGCTTTTAAAAAGCAACCGGGCATTATGGTCCACTTCAGAAGGACAAAAGAATACGCAGACAATGATTTATTTCACTTTGGCTTTGATTGGATGCGAGATGGTGTACATGATAACTATTATGAAAAAAGTCCATATATAGGTACTGGTGGTTTATGTACATTTGCAAATATTCCTGGGGTTGAGAGTAAGAATATGGATCAGGAAAAAGCCCAAGAATATTTAAAAGCCGAATACACTCCTGAAAGA
>JAVBMQ010000097.1:0-3854 GCA_031552335.1 Bacteroidales bacterium
GAAAAGAGTATGTTTCGTTTTATATTCATCTGGGTGCAGCTAAAAAGTTACACCCAAAAGTACACCCATTTTTTGAGATATGCAAGGATTGTTCATAATTCTTCATTTATCTTACAAAGTCAGATACTTGCTGTTTATCAGAATATTGATATTGTATGACTGTATGTGAGGGTTCAGGAGAAAGAGCCTCTCTGTCTTTCCGTTTTTATGCATTGAAATCCAATGCAGGTCTTCATTCAGGTATTTATCCCTGATAAGTTTCTGTTCCAAAGAAAGGAGTCTTTCATACATTTCGGTTTGGAAAATCATATCTGGTTCTATAATTGACGTTTCTTCCGATACACTTTTTTCAGTTTCTTCGGATTCGGGTTCGGTTTCAGGAATAGGGTTAGGAATATTTTCTTTTTCAACAGCAAAGTAATTATTTAATACAGAGAGAAAAGAGTGGCTTAAATCATATATCTTATCGAATAGATTTTTACTATATTTTGTTGTTTCCTGTTTGCTTTCTTCCTGTTGATTGTATAATAAATCCAGTTTTTCTTTTTCTTCTTTATATCGTTTAGTCAAATACTCATGCGTATTCCAAAGTCTTTCTTCCTCTTGCTGCGTATGTTCTCGAAATCCGATAGCATCTAAAGAGCCATTTACTTCGTTAAGTTCATGGCTATATTTATTAGTTGCCTCTAACTGTGCTTCGATTGCGAAATTATATCGTCTGGAGCTTTCTCTGCAAATTTTTACAATATCGATACTGTTTAAATTGTCCTTTGCTGATTCATAAAGGCGGATATTATTCTCAATTTCAGTTTTGATACCTGATAACAATAATGTGCAGGTTGGTTTATCCCGTTCAAGTACAATATCAAGCAACATTTTATCAAATGCCTTTACCTCTCCGAATTGTCGGTAAAATTCGGTAATTGTTTTTTGTTCTTCATAGCTGACTGTCTCGTGACTTATCGCATTGGAGAATAGTGTATTCAGTTCCCGATATTGTGGCAAGAAGGTTGATATATCGTACATAATAAATCCTCTTAATTATTACAAAATCTTAGGTGTCAGAGTAGAAGATAAAAAATCACGTATGTATATATGCTCTATTCCTTCATAGCTATTCTCAAAAGAGCGTTCGCCAGAAACGACAATTTTAGGATAATTATCCCTGATTTTTAACAGGTTACCAAATTCACGCGTAATCGTTTCTGGGTTTGATAGCTCAATTGCTACCTGAACATACAATGTCTCACCACCTCGTGTACATACAAAATCTATTTCTTCGGGAGAAAGAGCACCTACTTTAACATCATATCCACAGAATAATAGGTGGTTACAAACAATATTCTCCAATCGCTTTGCCCTGTCTTGTGGTTTGTATCCCGCCACCGCATTGCGGATGCCCATATTCTCAAAAAAATATTTTTCGCCACGCTCAAATAATTTTTTGCCAACAATATCGTAACGACCTATCCGGTGTACAACAAAGGCTTCTGCAAGCGAATCGGCATACTCCGAAACTTGATTAGGTGAGATATTGACCTTCTGACTTTTCAAAAAATCGCTTATACTATTCGACGAAAAAAGACTACCTATATTATTCGCCAAAAATCGGATAAGTTGCTCCAAAAAAGCAGTATTCCGTATCTTCTTTCGTTCTACAACATCACGCAATATGATTGTAGAATATACGCTACGAATATATTCCATAATCACTGCTTCGTTCAAAGGGAGATGTATCAGATATGGTAAACCTCCAAAATGAAAATATTTTTCAAGAGAATCATCATCGTTAGGCAGTTTGTGAAAACTTAAAAATTCGAGATATGAAAGGCTGTAAATTCTGAACTCTACGTAACGACCGCCAAGTTCGTTTGCCAAATCACTGGAAAACATCTCGGAATTACTTCCTGTAATATAAATATCGTTGTTATCGTCCAATGCAAGTGAACGAATGGCAACCTTAAAATCTGCAATTTCCTGAATTTCATCAACAAAGATGTAATTTTTTCTGTCACTGACTAATTTCTTTAAAATATACTCGTGTAGTTCCCGATAGGAGACAATATCTTCGAATTCAATATCTTCCTTGTTGATATAGATGATATTGGCATTTTCCTCCTCTTTTTTAATCAGTTCAATAAGTTGGAAAAGGATGAAACTCTTTCCTACACGTCGATGTCCTATCATCACCTTGACAATAGGTGTTCGCATAAAGGGTTGTATTCGTTCTATGTAAGTATCTCTGTGATACAGAATTCTCGGAAATTTTGCCATTGTATTTTAGTTACGATTATAATTAGATGCAAATATAGCGATTATTTTAATCATGTTTATAACAATCAAATAGAAATCGCTTTATTGGACTTTCGATTACATTAAAGTTGATTGAATTTGCTCATTGCATTAGCCTTTATATCATCAGCAATGTCGATATAGGGCTTCATGGCTTTATAATCGCTGTGTCCTGTCCATTTCATAACCACTTGTGCCGGAATACCCAGCGAAAGGGCATTACAAATAAATGTCCGACGTCCGGCATGTGTGCCTAAAAGAGCGTATTTAGGCATAACTTCGTCTATCCGTTGATTTCCCTTATAATAAGTCTCCCGTACAGGTTCATTTATTTCTGCCAATTCAGCCAGTTCTTTCAGATAATCATTCATTTTTTGATTACTGATTACGGGCAGCACCTTGTTATTTTCAAAATGGATATCTTTGTATTTATCCAAAATGGAACGGCTATGATTGTTCAATTCTATAATCAGACTGTCAGCAGTTTTGACTGTGGTTACTTCAATATATCCATTTTTTATATCACTCGTTTTGAGATTATATACATCGGAATACCGGAGACCCGTGAAGCAGGTAAACAGAAAAACATCACGCACTCGTTCCAGATACTGTTTATTTACAGGAATCTTATAGTTACGTAGTATGTTTAATTCATCCCATGTAAGAAAAATCACTTTTTTCTGTGTGTTTTTTAACTTGGGTTTGAATGTTTGAAAAGCGTTATTGTTATGATAACCTTTTTTATGGCTCCAACGTAAAAACCATTTAAGAAAACCCATTTGTTTGCCTATGGTGCTATTCCGCATGTTCTTTGTATCCCTTAAATAATTAACATATTCAGTTAAACCCGACTCGTCCAACATTTCAAATGACAGGTTTGCATTGAAATTGGTCAGATGATTTTTGACTGCTGCAAATTTTTCATAGGTTGAATCCGTCCAGTTATTTTGCATTCCGCATTCTTTAACAAACTCATTGAAAACTGTCATTAAATTGACAATAGTCTTTTCTTCTGCTGGCTCTATATTTTCAACAGGGTTGCACTTGTTTGTAAATGCTTTTTTGAGTTGTTCAGGTGTCGGAATAAGTTCCTGTACTTCATATTCTTTGAATATAGACTGTATGTCAGCAGAATATTTCAATAAATCGGCATTGATGTCAGATGCACTTTGCTTCAGCTTATTGGTACATCCATTTTTGACATGTTGTTTATCTGTATCCCATTTAGACGCATCAACTCTGTAGCCAGTACTAAACTCTATCCGGTTTCCGTTATAAATAACACGCATGCGGATAGGTACGTTATCCACTATCAGCACTCCGTTTTTCTTCCGGCTTTCAAGGGTGAAAATGATATTTCTTTTAATGTTCATATTCCAATTTGGTTCTATGAGTGTGAAAACTTGCACCCAAAATTACACCCAATTTTTGATATATGCAATAATATTCAGGAATATTCTATTTGAATTATAAATTGTATATACAGTTGATTATATGAGTATTGATATGGTGTGATATTTAGTAAAGGTTCAGGAGAAATAGCCTCTCTCTCCGCTGAAAGC
>JAVBMQ010000174.1:0-38483 GCA_031552335.1 Bacteroidales bacterium
CCTTTATTTCTCCGGAAAATCCTTTTTTAGAAAAACTTTCCACGGCAATTCCAACTAATTTTCCGTTTTTCTTTGCCGGATATATTTTCAGGGAGTCTCCGGAAGATGTAACCCCCATATACATTTCTTCGGAAGGAGAATTATCAAAAGGTGGGACAACTTTTTTAATTGCATTCTCCAATTTGGCCTTTTGAGATGCTTTTATGGGCTCACTGGTCAAATGATTGACCCCGGCAAGGATACCTCCTGCAAAAACACATATCAGCGTAAGTGACAGGAACATATTGGACAAGGAAGATTTTAATTTAGCCATTTTTTATTTCCTCCCCGAATTTTTTAGGTTTAACATACATATTAATCAATGGCGTAAAGGCATTCATGATCAGAATAGCAAATGATACTCCTTCAGGATATGCTCCGAATAAACGGATGACAACAGTGATTACCCCAATCCCTACACCATAAATGAGCATTCCGTTTGTACTCATGGGAGAGGTGACATAATCTGTTGCCATGAAAATAGCACCTAATAATAATCCTCCGGAAAGAACATGTACCAAAGGGTTGGCATATTTGTCCGGATAAATACCATGCATAATTCCGGTGAAAATACATACGGTTACGAGAATAGATACCGGAATATGCCAGGTGATAATTTTTTTCCAAAGCAAGTAGATCATCCCTAATAACAGGGCAATGGCACTTACTTCTCCTAAACTTCCTCCCATTTTTCCTAAAAGTAAAGAAGTATAGTTTGGTATTTCGCCGAAGTGATTCTTTATCATGGATAATGTGGTGGCGCTCGTTACAGCATCAGAGTAGGCTGTGGGAAATATTCCCGGCTCCGGCCAAACGGTCATCTGAGCAGGAAAGGAGATCAGTAAAAAGACTCTTCCGACCAATGCGGGATTGAAAATATTATTTCCCAAACCACCGAAAGACATTTTGGCGACACCAATAGCAACTAATGCCCCAATAATAACAATCCAAACGGGAAGATTGGAGGGGAGGTTAAAAGCCAGTAATAGTCCGGTAAGTACGGCAGAGCCATCACCAATGGTCTTTTTTCCTTTGATCAGATATTTCTGAATAAGATATTCAAATAAAACACAGGATGCAACCGAGACTGAGGTTACAATCAATGCTCCCAGACCAAAATAAATGAGAGATACGATTAATGCCGGAATCAATGCTATGATTACTCCGTACATGCTTTTCTCAATACTGTCTCCACTGTGTATGTGGGGAGAGGGGGATATGGTTAGCTTTTCTGACATACGAATCTAAATTTTAAATTTTGAATTTTGAATTCTGAATTTTGAATTAAAATTATGTGTTCCTTTTATAAGTTTGATATTCAACAATTTTATCGAGAATAATTCAAAATTCAAAATTTAGAATTCAAAATTTTTATCTTTCATTTTTTTATCTTTAAAATTTTTCCTTTTCCCATTCTGATATAATCAAGTAAGGGACGGTTTGCCGGACAGATATAACTGCATGATCCACATTCGATACAGTCTGTTATTCTGTTATTCTCAGCTTGTGTCCATTCTGAAAATTCGGTTACATTCATTAAAAAACTTGGATTCAATCCCATGGGACAAACAGAAATGCACCGGGAACAACGGATGCAATTTCTCATTTCCTTTCTGGCGGAATCGGTAACGGGTAGAAGCAGGAATCCGGAACTTCCTTTTGTGACTGGAATGTCTGTATTTAGTAATGCCCGTCCCATCATAGGACCTCCACCGATAATTTTTCCGGTATTTTCAGGGAGTCCTCCGGCATAATCAATCAGGTTATGAATGGGAGTTCCTATCCTGGCAAGTATGTTACATGGATTTTTAAAATTTTTTCCGGTAACAGTTACTATTCTTTCTATTAGAGGTTTATTTTTTTGTACAGCTTCATATATGGCGAAAACTGTTCCGATGTTTTGTACGATAACCCCTATGGAAATAGGCAGATTACCACTGGGTACCTGTCGCCGGATAATCGCATCAATCAGTTGTTTTTCACCTCCCTGAGGATAACGACTTTTGAGGGATACTACATCAATTCCTTGATATTGAGGAGTAAATGAGGATAATTGGGCGATTGTATCTTTTTTGTTATTTTCAATTCCGATATATGCTTTTTCAACGCCACAAGCTTTCATCAGGATATGAATACCAACAAGGATTTCTTCTGTTTTCTCAAGCATTAATGTGTGGTCAGCGGTAAGATATGGTTCACATTCGGCACCATTAATGATTAAAACTTCAGCTTTATTTCCCGGAGGAGGAGAAAGTTTGACATGTGTAGGAAAAGTAGCGCCTCCCATTCCTACGATTCCGGCATTTTTAATTTTTTCTATAATTTCTTTAGGAGTAAGCGTACAAATTTTATTTAATGTATCACTTTTGTCAATATGCTCTTCCCAAATGTCATCCGCTACCTCAATGACTATCGCAGGCTTCCTGTAACCACTTGAATCAATCAAGTCTTCTATTTTTTTTACAGTTCCGGAAACAGAAGAATGGATATTAGCAGATATAAAACCGGATGCTTCAGCAATGAGAGTGCCGACTTTTACTATGTCTCCCGGTTTTACGATTGCAGTAGCCGGAGATCCTATATGTTGAGACAAAGGTATAGCAACCTGGATAGGCAAGGGGAGATGCTCATGTCTTTTTCCGGCGGATAATTTGTTTTCCGGCGGATGTATGCCTCCTATGCGAAATGTTTTAAATATCATATATCGATTTGGCTGTTTTTTACTTTGTTATTTCCAAAATTTCACTTTTTTGAAGAGGAAAGTTAACTTCTATAATAGCAGAAGTAGGACATTCACTCACACATTTACGACATAAACGACATTTATCATCGTCAATGTATGCCAGGTTGTTTATTATGCTGATGGCTTCAAACGGACAGACTTTCTGACATTTGGAACAAGCAATACAGGCTACTTTGCATGCCTTTCCGGCCAAAGCACCTTTATCTTTATTCATGCAATCAACATAAATCCGGCGTGATTTCGGCCCTTTTTTCCGCAATTCGATGAGAAGTTTCGGGCAAGCTTTCACACAAGCTCCGCAAGCTGTACATTTATTTTCATCGATCTCCGGCAAATGAGTTTCCGGATGAATATAAATAGCATCAAATTGACACGATACTACACAATCACCTAAACCTAAACAGCCATAGGAACAATTTGTTTCCCCTCCGTATAAAGCGGATGCAACCGCACAATTTTTAGCACCATCATATAGATTGGTCTGTGTGCGGTTTGTGCAATTTCCATTGCAACGGACAACTGATATCAGGGGTTCCGCATTTTCTATTGATTTTCCTAATATCAGAGCTACTTTATTCATGGTTTCTGTACCCCCAACAGGACAGAAGAGTCCGTTTAAAGAATCTGCACTTGCACAAGCAGCTGCAAATCCGGAACAACCAGGGTATCCACATCCTCCACAGTTGGCTGCTGGTAAAGCTTCCTGTACTTCGGATATTTTAGGATTTTCATAAACTTCGAATTTTTTTGATATAAGATAAAGCACGACGGCTCCGATCGCACCGATCACTCCTAAGGAAATAATGGCAGTCAGGATAAAATCCATATACTTTATTTGATTGAAAATGTAAATTTTTGTTTTAATTTCTCTCTGAAGCTGTATAATAACAGATAATAAAAGAATGGAACAGCCAATGCAATTCCAGCGGTAAGACCTTCATCACATCTGAAACGGGTAGTAATTCCTAACGATATGATTATCAATATTAAAGGAATGACAAATGCATAAAAAACAGCTTTCAGACCCATGGATGTTTTTCCGGTAATAAATACAGAATCCCCTGTTTTGTGTTTTCCTGATATATACGGGATTTCTATTATCTTATCTTTACTTTCAGCAACACTACATATTTTATTTGCATGACAACCAGAGCAGGCTGATTCTTGCCTGATCCGGATATATATGGTTTTTAAATTTATGTCAATAATGACACCTTCATGTTCTATTTTTTTTGCCATATTGTAATCTCCACATAGCATTTCTAATGCAAATGTAAACATTTATTATGAAACAAGGCCTATAAAAATATAAAAATCGTGTGCGCACACAAAAAATCAGAACTTGTAATTAAAGCCGAAACTTAAGATTTCATAGTACTGAAAATAGGAGTCGGAAGGCTCTTTCTTTTTTACGCCATCATCATATCTTACAATCAGATAAATCATGGTTGAAAAATAACGACTCATGGCCATGTTGAGTGTGTTTTCAAATTCAGATTCTACTTTTTCAAAATTGGAAAAGTAATAAAATCTGGAATTCCAGGATACGTTTCTGTTGAAATTAAATTGTAAAGTAGTGATAAGTTTAGATCCCCAGTTTTTTATAAAATCTTCATTAGGTTTAAATCCATGACGATTTTTGTCAACATCTTCATCCATAAGATATTTCATATTATAAGAAAGAGGAGAGATATTGGTCGATAATTCCAGCTTTTTATATTTATTGGAAAATTTCTTGGATAGTTTATATTCCATACCAACACCTACGTTTAAAGTCATGGGTGATAAGAAAGCAGAACTTTTAGTCATCTTATTTTCATAGTAATTATTGAAAAATTGAGTACTGAAGTCATAACTCAAAGAATAAAACCAATGGTTAAAGGCTTTGTATCCTGAACTACCAATAATTACAAATGCATCTTCTCCTATACGGTATGATCTTAACGTATCAGTAGGGGTTGTATATAATGCTAATTTATATTCGACAGAAGCACTTACTTTTAGTTTGTTTTTTTCGTAATTATGTCTAAATTTATTCCAGAAACGCATATTAAAATTGCTGTTTCCCCCTTTGTACCAGTTGTCAGAAATATGATTCTGAGAAAACTGTAATGATGTTTCATAAGAAGCTGTCCAGTACCTTCTTTTGGGTAATACTAATTTGGGAGATTCCGATTCGGGAATATCTATTGTGTTATCCACTTCAAAGATTTGTTTGAAAGGATTGACTTTGATTACCTGCGCTTTTGGGATGTCTTTAGGTAGTAAAGATTGGTTATATTGGATTGGTTTTCCACTATTTAAAACAAAATATAAATAAGCTTGTCGCTGCATTTTGGAGATATAAATTTCCTTGTCAAACAAAGAAAGAGGTTTTTGTTCGGGAATATATGCCGGCTTTTTCCACAACTCAGCAGGGGTGTAAAGTTTTAAATTGTCAGGAAGCACTTTTCCATTAAAAACTACCGGCATAAACAATGGGTTGATAGGTAATGTATCCGAAGGAAAATAATATATCGAATCAATTTCCATCCAATCATTGAAAATGTCATAGTTGTTTATACTGTCTGTTTGTACATTTTGTAAAATAAAATTATTATTACTGGCAAAGGCAGAAGTGCCGATGAGTATAAAAAATGCTGTAAAATAGCATATTATCTTTATAGTATATCTAAAGTACATATGTCACAAATGTCGTTTCAACTGCGAAAGTACGCAATGTCTTTCATTCACGAAAAATTTTTAGGATATTTTAGTTTTTTCTTTTAAGTGAAATATTGTATTTTTGCGTGTTTTTAGATGTCTAAAATTAAATCCAAATTAAAGTGGGAGAGACAAAGTATATTTTCGTGACCGGTGGTGTTATTTCTTCATTAGGAAAGGGCATTATTGCCGCATCATTGGGTAAGTTGTTGCAATCCAGAGGGTACAGTGTTACTATCCAAAAATTTGATCCTTATTTGAATATTGATCCGGGTACTTTGAATCCTTACGAACATGGGGAATGTTATGTAACTATAGATGGTCATGAGGCAGATCTTGATTTAGGTCATTATGAGCGTTTTTTAAATATTCCGACTACTAAAGCCAATAATATTACTACAGGTCGTATTTATCAGAGTGTTATTAATAAAGAGCGTCGTGGTGATTATTTGGGAAAGACGGTTCAAGTAATACCTCATATTACAGATGAAATTAAACGGAATATCAAGCAATTAGGAAGTAAAAATAAATTTGATTTTGTTATTACGGAAATAGGAGGGACGGTAGGTGATATAGAGTCTCTTCCTTTCATAGAAAGTGTGCGTCAGTTGCGTTGGGAGTTGGGAAAAGATTGCTTATGTGTGCATCTTACTTATGTTCCTTATATAGCTGCTGCCAAAGAAGTAAAAACAAAACCTACGCAGCACTCAGTGAAGCAGTTGCAGGAACAGGGTATTCAACCGGATATTTTGGTTTTGCGAACAGAAAAGGAACTTAGCAAAGAAATTTGCCGCAAAGTTGCTCTTTTCTGTAATGTGGAAGAAAAAGCAGTAGTACAATCTTATGATGTACCTACGATATATGAAGTTCCTCTGGTTCTGGCTAAACAGGAAATGGAAGAGATCATTCTCAAAAAAATGGGATTGGAAGTCGGAGAGAAGCCGGAAATGAAGAACTGGAAGGAATTCCTGGAACGTAAACATTCAGCTACAGAAACAGTGAAAGTTGCGCTGGTGGGTAAATATGTCGAACTGCCGGATGCTTACAAGTCTATCAATGAGTCTTTATTACAGGCTGCTACTTATCACAACAGAAAACTGGATATCCATTTTATTCAGTCGGAAAAACTGAATGATGATAATATTGCGGAAAATTTAGCTGGTGCTGATGCCGTACTGATTGCTCCGGGATTCGGACAACGAGGAGTGGAAGGTAAATTTGCAGCTATCAAGTATGCCCGTGAACACAATATACCTACATTGGGAATTTGCCTGGGCATGCAATGTATGGTGATAGAGTTTGCCCGTAATGTATTACATATGGAAGATGCTAATTCTGCGGAAATGGATGTAAAAACATCCCATAATGTAATCGACCTGATGGAAGATCAAAAAGGAATTACGAATCTTGGAGGATCTATGCGTCTGGGACTTTATGATTGTGAAATTGCTAAAAAATCAAAAGCCCATGAAATATATAAGAGTAATCATATACAGGAGAGACATCGTCACCGTTTCGAATTTAATAATAATTATAAAGATATGTTCGAAGCCAATGGCATGAAGTGTTCGGGAATCAATCCGGATACCGGATTAGTGGAAATTATTGAATTACCGAAATTGAAATGGTTTATCGGTGTACAATTCCATCCGGAATATAATAGTACAGTGGTTAATCCTAACCCTCTGTTTATGAGTTTTATAGAAGCTGCAATTAACAAATAAATTATAATGGATAAAAACACAATTGTCGGTTTTGTACTGATTGGAGTTGTATTATTTGCTTTCAGTTGGTTTAACCGCCCCTCTCAGGAAGAACTGGAACGAAAACGAGTTCAGGATTCTATAGCCCGTGTCGAATATGTTAAACAACAGGCAGATATGTTGTTGGCTGAACAAAATGTACAGCAAACAAAAGATAGTTTGGCAACAGTTGCCGGACAAGATTCTTTGGTAGAACAAAAGTTGTATGATGTATATGGAGCGTTTGCTCCGGCGGCTGTTGGAAATGATACTATTGTCAGTTTAGAAAATGAAAAAATTGCTTTGCGTTTTTCTGCTAAAGGGGGACAACTATTATCGGCTAAACTCAAAGAATATACTGCTTATGATTCTTTACAGGTAATACTTTTTGACAATCAGGAAGCTCAATTCGGTATAACTTTAATCACTACCAATAGCAGAATTGTAAATACAGAAGAATTGTATTTTCAACCGATAACCAATAGCGACGGAAATACCGTTACTATGCGTTTGTCTGCCGGAGAGGGAAAATATCTGGATTTTGTTTATAGTCTTGAACCAAACGATTATATCCTGGATTTCAAAATTACTGCAGTCGGACTGGAAGATATTCTTTTAAGAAACCTCACATCAGTGGATGTTCGTTGGTTCCAAAAAATAAGACAACAAGAATTGGGCAGAAAATTTGAAGATCAACGTACAGAGTTGTATTATAAATACAGTACGGATGATGTGGATCATTTGAATGCTTCGAAAGATGAGTCTAAAAATATTTCCAATCGCTTGAAATGGATTGGTTATAAAGATCAATTCTTTTCTACTGTAATGATTGCCGATAAAGATTTCGAATCTTCTCAATTAGAAACAAGGGCATATAAAACAGGATTATATACAAAGGAATTCAAAACAAATTCGGTTGTTACTTTTGACCCGAGAGGTGTGGAACCTACCACTTTTACCTATTATATGGGTCCCAACAAGTATAAATTATTGCAACAATACGATAAGACTCGTTTTGAAGGACAGGATATGCAGTTGGAAAAATTGGTTCCGTTAGGAATGAGTCTGTTCCGTTTTATAAACCAATGGATTATTATTCCTATTTTTGATTTCTTTGTCAATCTATTTGGAAATCTGGGTCTGGCAATCTTCATGTTGACATTAGCTATTAAAATGGCGTTATTTCCGCTGACTTATAAATCGCTTATTTCTTCAGCCAAGATGCGTGTCTTAAAACCTCAGGTAGAAGAAATTAATGAAAAATATCCGGGACAAGACAATGCCTTGACTCGCCAACAGAAAACGATGGAGTTGTACAAAAGGGCAGGGGCCAGTCCGATGAGCGGATGTCTGCCGATGTTGTTACAAATGCCATTCTGGATATCATTATTCATGTTTTTCCCTTCAGCTATTGAATTGAGACATGAGAGTTTTCTTTGGGCGAAAGACTTGTCAACATATGATGCTATTATCAGTTGGAAAATGTATATTCCGCTGATTACTCCTTATTTTGGAAATCACATCAGTTTGTTCTGTTTATTGATGACGGCTACAAATATTGTATATACTAAGTTTAATATGGAGCAGACAAATACCGGCCAACAACAAATGCCAGGTATGAAACTTATGATGTATCTTATGCCGGTTATGATGTTGTTCTTCCTGA
The DNA here is from genome assembly GCA_031552335.1 of Bacteroidales bacterium. Lineage (GTDB taxonomy): Bacteria > Bacteroidota > Bacteroidia > Bacteroidales > Azobacteroidaceae > JAISFI01. The sequence continues at coordinate 8,894 of JAVBMQ010000174.1, forward strand.
ATCAATATCCTGCAGGTTTGAACTATTACTATTTTATTTCTACACTGATTACTGTTATTCAGACATTGGCATTCCGTTACTTCCTGAATGAAGAAAAACTCTTGTTGAAGTTGGAAGAGAATAAAAAGAAACCGGGAAAGAAAAAATCAGGTTTTATGGCCAGATTGGAAGAAGCTCAAAGAAAACAACAGGAGTTACAACGGCAACAGGCAAAAGCAAGAAATAAGGGGAAAAGATAAAAAACGATGATAATTTTGAATTGAAACAAAAATAAAAGCGAAAAATGATTATTCATTTTTCGCTTTTATTTTTGTGATTTTTGCGTCCTTTGTAGAGACGCAATGCATTGCGTCTCTACTTTACGTTTGCAAAATTTTTGTTATTCGTGGATCAATTGCATCAGAAATACATTATCGAAGGATTCATTGTTTTTAATCCATGAATGAAGCAAGCCGGATGTTTCATATCCACAGCGTGTAAATAATTTGACACTGGGAATGTTCTTTTCAGGAACAAATGCGTATATCTGTTTCATCATAAGAAAGTTAAACGCATAATCTTTAATGATCTTCAATGCATCTATACCTAAGCCCCTGTGACGGTAATTTTCATCGATCAGGATTCCAATGCCAGCTCTACTGTTCATCGGATCAAAATCATACAAATCAATTGTCCCTACGGGGATATTTTCTGATTTTAGCATGATCATCAGACGAAGTTGCCGGGACTGAAACAGATCCAAGCGGGAATCAGATAGATATTCTCGCAGGGAGAATCGGGAATAAGGAGCCAGGGTAGTACCATACCTCCACAAGTCAGAGTCATTTTCCCAACGATACAGGATATCCAGATCTTCAGGTTCTAATGCTCTCAATTTTAATAAGTTACTTTCCAGATAAGCCATAACCTTTATGTTTAATAAAATAATAAATAAGCGCTTTGATATGCTGAAATGTTAAGTTCCCGAAAATTTTCCGGGTAGTTACCCGTTGATAACTATGAGTAATATTGATATATGGTAAATAAATAATTTTCCATCCCGCCTGATGTGCACGTAAACAGAAATCAGCATCTTCCGGTCCGTAGAATATTTTTTCATCTAATAAGCCAATCTGGTCAAAAACTTCATGTCTGATGAATTGGCAGGCACCGATGACATAATCTACTTCAATGGCTTTATTTTCCGATATATCATAGGCATATTCATCCTGATCATTTTTACCAACAAATATATGCATTTTTTTAAGTATGCCATATAAAGCGCTCTTTAATTTAGCGGATATGGTTGGATATTTTCGAAAACTATTTTGTATATCTCCTTCATCATCAAGAAGTTTACAAGTGCAAATACCTGTTTCCGGATTTATACTCATGTAATCAAATAATGCTTTTACTGCTTCCGGATTCACAATTGTATCACTATCCAATATCCATACATATTGACCGGAAGCCATTCTTATCCCCTGATTGCGTGCTTTAGATACACCCACATTTTTCTCATTGAGAATGTATTTGATTGAAGAAAAATTTTGAGAGATATAAGAGAGAGTTCCATCTTCAGAAGCATTATCTATATAAATAATTTCATGAGAAATATCAGAAATTGATTTTTCAAGAGAAGGAAGACATTGTTGTAAATAATTTAATGAATTCCATCCTATGAGTATAACAGATAGAGTCATTATCCGAAAAGTTTAATTTTCAGTGCTTTAAAAGCTCTTATAAATTCGGATAAACTACTGAACCGTTTGATTTGTGAGAAGACAAACTGAGGACGAAGGAAGAATTTGATGTTGTGCCAGAACAACATTTTTTCCATCTCTTTATTGCTGATATTCGGGTAGTTAAGAATTGAGTTTCGTTGAACATCTGTTGGAATATATTCTCCACCTACAATCCATTCGTTTTTTTTGGCAATGTCGTAAAATTCGGTTCCGGGAAATGGAGCGACAATGTTGATCATCACTTGCGAAGCTCCCAGATTTTTAGCAGTATCCAATGTTGCCCTGATACTTTCTTTTGTTTCCAGGGGACTCGTTCCGATCAGGATATTCAATTTGACCGGCACTTTATATTGATTTAAAAGCTCGATTGCTTCGAAAATCTGTTTTCTGGTGATACCCTTCTTGATATACTCAAGGATTTTATCATCAAAAGATTCGACTCCCAGATCTACATACATACAACCGCTTTCGCCCAGTATCCGGGCTATATTTTCTGTAATAGCATCAGCCCTTGCCTGACATCCCCAAATGATTCCATGTTTTTTAAGCGCATCAGCAATAGGTTGTAGACGAGTCTCTGTGATAATAAAGTTGTCATCCTGAAATCCGATGGCTTTGTAGCCTTCAGCAGCTAATTGTTCTATTTCGGCAACAACGTTTGCTTCAGATCGTTTGGATATGAAAGGTTTCTTTCCTGTTGCCACCTTATTTTCGAGTTCTCGGGCAAAAGTTAAAGAACTGGGTACACAATAAATGCAGTGGAACGGACAATTGCGGGAAGTAACGACTACCGTATAAGGAGTTCGTTTTAATTTAGGATTGCTAAAGAATTGACGATCAATTAAATGTCTTGCCGGAAAAGGTAATGAATCAATATCTCGCATCAACGGACGGGTAGGGTTATTGGTTATTGAACCATCTTCCCGTAATATAGAAATGCCTTTAACTTCATTTATTGGCTTTTTATCTCGCAGACGATCACATATTTCAGCAACAGTTTCTTCCGGTTCGCCGCGAACAACTATCTGCTTTTGTGAAGTCAAAAATTGCCGTGCATATAGAGTAGGGGCTGGTCCCATATATGCAATATATGCTTCCGGACGATGCTTGAGAATAATTTCAGATGCTTTTTTATCAGTTTCAATGGAAAGATTGACAGACCAGAAACAATACATTTGTGAATCATCTTTCAGGATAAAATCTTCATATGTTTTTTCATTTCTGTGCGAAAGAACAAAATCTTCATATCGCACATCAAAACCATTTTTTTCCAGAAGAGCAGCCACCGTCAATTCATATACATTTATCATCGGATAAACCATGCTGGTACAGCCGGCAGTTCTCTCTGCCGGTTTTTTTCCATTGAAAGGTGGTGGTATCAGGAAAGTTATTTTCATTAGATCAGTAACTTCTGCCTTTTGATTTATCTATAGCCTCACCCAATCGGATGAAAAAGTTTTTTTTCGGAGGCTTCATTTCATTATCATATTCGGCAATAGAAGAGTAGTTGAATGCAGCACGAGGTCCGCCTTTCAACATCTTGTATATCAATCCCCAATCGGGTATTCCTCCCAGGTTACGGTCATCTATAAATAAATCAGCAGTCAATTTTCTTGGAGAAGGAGTTTCTTCTTCAGGATAATTTTTATTGGCAGCAAAGAATTTTAAGCCCCTTTCTTCGCAATACTTAACAGCTTCTTCCAGTAAATCACCTTCTCTCACAGACCAAAGGATCAAGCGATGGTGATCTTCCTGTTGTAATCTTTTCAATGTCTCGATAGCAAACGGAATATCTTTTCCGATTTTCGGATATGCATGTTCTACAATTGTTCCGTCAAAATCTACTGCAATTACCATAATATAATATAATATAATATTGTTTATTTTTTATGTATGTTATTTGAATGAATCACTAAATGACACTCTGTTAACAATGGATCTCCCCAGTGTAATTTCATCGGCGTATTCAATTTCATCTCCAACAGAAATACCTCGTGCGATTACAGTTATTTTGATATCCAATCCCGATAATTTACGGTAGATATAAAAATTGGTTGTATCACCCTCCATTGTAGTACTTAGCGCCAGGATAATTTCTTTTACTACTCCAGATTTTATTCTTTCTACCAGGCTTTCTATTTCCAGGTCATTAGGTCCGATCCCGTCCATAGGAGAAATAATTCCACCCAATACATGATACAAACCTTTAAATTGTCCTGTATTTTCTATAGCCATGACATCCTTAATATTCTCTACCACACAAACAGTAGAGAAATCTCTGGAAGGATCATTACATATATTACATATTTCGTCATCACAAATGTTATGACAAAGTTTGCAATATTTTATTTCATTCCTGAGGCGGATCATTGATTGACCAAAAGATTCTACTTCAGCAGAGGATCTTCTTAATAAATGTAAAGTTAGTCTTAAAGCAGTTTTCCGACCTATACCCGGCAGTTTAGAAAATTCATTTACCGCATTTTCCAATAAAGCCGAAGGGAATTTTTGCATCATGTTTTATCTAAACAAAATTTATTTGCAAATATAGTCATTTTTATGGAAAATGTGTTCTTATTGTTTCTCCGTCTCTATTTTCTATCAGGTTTAGAGAAAAAGATAAATTATTTTTTTTAATAAAAATGTCTATATATCAGTAGTTTGCTTTGTTTTTTACTTTCTGAGAATCGAATATTTATTTAAGATTGGAGAGATATCAGAAATATGAGATACAAAAAAAGTTCAAAGCGGGAAGGAAGTTTAAAAAATGAAGAGTTTCTTATTCACTCATTTTTAAGGTAAAAGTTTAGAGTGGAAAGTTGCCTGTTTGATGTAGATAATATTTCTTAGATTTAAAAGGGATAGAAAATTATATATTCATGTAAATTGTATAGTTTGTATATCTCAGTGAAATTCACAAATGTACATTTTTTGTGTTTCTACAAATGTGAATCACAAGAAAGTTTACAAAAATACATCAACATGACTAAAGTTCACAAATGTAGCAATCAATGTAACTATCGAAACACAAAAATTAAATTCACAATTCTATATTATTTGCATTTCAATTATAATTATCTAAATTATAGTTATTTTAAAATGTAAATCACTTTATTCCAGTATATTATAAATGTTTTATATAGTGTTTGTATAAATTTCATTATTCAAATGTATAAATCAAGTGATTTGAGTACTATAACTTATATATTTTTCTTTTTAATATATTTAATATCAGCTAGATACATTATATTTATAAAGTTATTATTTAATATAAATACAAATGTGCAGTGATATGTGTAATATACATTTGTATTCATAAAAACATTTGTAGTTTTCGAAACGCACATTTGTTGATTTGCGTATGTGAATTATAATATTTACTTTTGTATTTTATATATTTGGATATGTAAAATCCATTTTTACTTGTTTTTTTACATATAAATATTTGAAATATGAGAGACAGAATAGAAAAAATCATTCAGACGGAAGGCATTAACCCTTCTTTATTTGCTGATATAATAGGAATAAGCCGTTCATCTATGAATCATATTTTGAATGGCCGTAATAACCCTAGTTTGGAAGTTGTCAATAAAATTCTGGCTAAGTTTGATCAGATTAATACTGATTGGCTGTTATTCGGAACAGAACCCATGTATAAGAGTGGAAAATATTCTCTTCAGCCATCTTTATTTGATAAGGTTGAAGTAGAACCTAAGCAGACTACAGAAAAAACGGAATATCGCAAGGAAACTGAGTTAAAAACACCTGAAAAGAGGGACAATCCTCCCATTATCGAACAAATAACTCAAAAAATGACACCTGTAAAAAAAATTGTCAAAATAATGATCTTTTATTCAGACAATACATATGATAGTTTTTCTCCGGAACTTTAGAGAATTACGAATTACGAATTAGCAATTACGAATTTTGAAAAAATACAATATTATACTCTTAATTCCTAATTTGTAATTCGTAATTCGTAATTTTTAGCACTATCTTTGTAACCCGAAATAAAATTGATATGAAAAAATATATTTCTGATTTGCGGGTGAACGAAAATATTCGGCTTCATCCGAATTATTATCTTCTGAAATTGACCCAGGAAGATGAATTACCTGAAATGTTTCCCGGACAATTTGTTGAAATGAAAGTGGAAGGATCTCCAACAACTTTTCTTCGTCGTCCGATTTCCATTAATTATGTTGACCGGGAGAAAAATGAACTTTGGTTATTGATTCAGATTGCCGGAGAGGGAACAAAAAAAATGTCAACCCTTAAGATCGGAGATACGGTAAATTTGATTTATCCTCTAGGCAATAGTTTTTCTCTTCCGGAAGATCAAACAAAAAAAGTACTTCTAATTGGTGGCGGAGTCGGAACAGCTCCCATGTTATTTTGGGGTTCTTATTTGAAATCCCAGGGATATAAGCCTGTTTTTCTGATTGGAGCCAGGTCTGCCGGAGATTTACTCCAATTGGAGAATTTTGCTACATTTGGAGATGTATATACTACAACTGAAGATGGTTCTGCCGGAGAAAAAGGCTATGTAACCCAACACTCTATCCTTAAAAAAGGAGATTTTAGCAGGATATACACATGTGGACCAAAACCTATGATGGTTGCGGTTGCTTCTTATGCAAAATCTTCCGGAATTCCTTGTGAAGTATCTCTTGAAAACACGATGGCATGCGGGATTGGAGCATGTTTGTGTTGTATAGAAAATACAAGCGAAGGGAATGTATGTGTGTGTAAAGATGGTCCCGTATTTAATATAGAAAAGTTGACATGGCAAATCTGAATGTAAACATTGGTGAGTTGTTTTTCAAAAATCCGGTGACTGTAGCATCGGGTACTTTTGGTTATGGTACAGAGTTTTCAGACTTTATCGACTTGTCGCGAATAGGTGGTGTTTTTGTAAAAGGAACTACGATTCGTTATAGGGAAGGTAATGATTATCCTCGTATGGCAGAAACTCCGGCAGGTATGTTAAACGCTGTGGGACTGCAAAATAAGGGTGTAGATTACTTTATTTCAAACATTTATCCTGCAATAAAAGATATTGACACTTGTATGATGGTCAATGTAAGCGGATCTACAATTGAAGATTATGTTGCATGTGCAGAAAAGATCAATGACCTGGATAAAATTCCTGCTATTGAATTGAATATTTCCTGTCCGAATGTAAAAAGAGGTGGTATGGCATTCGGTACTAGTTGTTCCGGAGCCTCAGAAGTAGTTTCTGCAGTCAGAAAAGTCTATAAGAAGACGCTTATAGTTAAATTATCTCCCAATGTTACTGATATTACTGAAGTAGCCAGGGCTGTTGAAGCTGAAGGTGCTGATTCGGTTTCTCTTATCAATACATTATTAGGAATGGCTATTGATTCGGAAAAAAGGAAACCAATATTGTCTACTGTTACCGGAGGATTATCCGGTCCTTGTGTGAAACCTATTGCTCTCAGAATGGTTTGGCAGACAGCTAAAGCAGTTAAAATACCTGTTATAGGTCTGGGTGGCATTTCTAATGCTTCAGATGCTATTGAATTTCTGCTGGCCGGGGCTTCTGCCATACAAATAGGAACTTATAATTTTATTGATCCTACTATTTCTGTGAAAGTGGTAGATGGTATCAATGATTATTTAGATAGGCATGGTTTTGAATCGGTTTCTGATATTGTGGGGCTTATTTGAGAGAACAATCAAGAAAATCCAAAAGATTCTTTTCCTGACAGGATTTACAAGCTTAAACAAGATTTTTTTCCTTGATTATTGGATATAGACCTTGTTAGTTTTGTAAATCTTGCCCAATAAAATAGTTTACATCTGTATTGTTTGCGAATAATTTTTATTTTTTCTATTTTTATGCCTATTCTCATTTTAATTCACTTGTATTTAGTGAGATACAAATTCTTCTTAAGAAGTTCCCAAATACAGAAAAAACATTCCGATCAGCACTAATAAGAGGTCAACAGCTTTACTTTTCAGGTTCTTTTCCTGATAGAGAATAGCTCCGGCAATGAAAGTTACGATGACACTACTTCTTCTTACCATGGATACAATGGAAATCATAGAATCCGGGAACGTCAAAGCATAAAAATAAACGAAATCAGCTAAAGTCAGGAATATGGAAATACCTAAGATAGACCATCTCCAGTTAAATGGGGTGGTCTTTTTTCTTGTCGGATACCATAAAAATCCTAATACAATGGACATGATTATACATTGATAGCAATTATACCATACCTGAACAGTCATAACATCAAATTGACGCATCAGAAATTTGTCATACAGGCCACTGATGGCTCCTGTTATGATCGAAAAAATCAAAAATAAAATCCACTTGTCTTTTTTGAAGTTAATTCCTTCTTTCCGGCCAACTATAGAGAGCAGGTAAAATGAGATTACAGATAAAATAACTCCGATCCACTGATATAAATTCAATTTCTCACCAAAAATGAATAATGCGCCAAGAAGCGTGATAACCGGTTGTGTAGCTTTAATGGGACCTATAATGGTCAGAGGTAAATATTTGGTTGCAAAATAAGCAGATATCCACGATGATAAAACAATGAAAGATTTCAATAATACATATCCATGTGTTTCCAACGAAACCCGTGGAATGGATAAAAGGGTATTTTCAAGTAATACCGGAGATGCAAAAGAGATGATGATAAACGGTAAAAACAGCAAGCTACTGAATAAAGTATTCAAAAATAGCACCGGAATAACTGCATTATCATTCAATGCCATTTTTTTACTTACTTCATATAATCCTAATAAGAAGGCTGATAGAAAAGCTAATCCTAACCACATGGAAAAATTACGAATTATGAATTACGAATTACGAATTATGAATTAAGTGTTTTTTAGTTCTAGTAATACAACATTTTCGACATGATGAGTATGAGGAAACATGTCCACTGGTTGTACTTTGGTGACTTTATATTGAGGATCAAGTAGACTTAAGTCTCTGGCTTGTGTGGCAGGATTACAGCTTACGTATACTATTTTCTTTGGAGCTGCAGATAAAATGACCTGGATTACATCATCATGCATTCCTGCACGTGGAGGATCTGTAATAATGGTATCCGGATGTCCGTATTCCTGAATGAAATCCGTTGTCAGTATATCTTTCATATCACCTGCAAAAAACAGAGTATTGTTGATATTGTTTAGATTTGAGTTGATTTTGGCATCTTCAATTGCTTCTGTAACATATTCGATGCCAATGACCTGTTTGGCTTTGGAAGCTATAAAATTGGCGATTGTACCTGTACCGGTATAGAGGTCGTATACCAATTCATTCCCGCTAAGTCCTGCAAACTCCCTTACAATTTTGTATAATTCGTAGGCTTGCAGACTATTGGTCTGGTAAAAAGACTTGGGACCAATTTTAAATTTCAGTCCTTCCATCTCTTCGTAAATGCAATCACTGCCTTTATATACCAATATTTCCTGATCTGTGATTGTATCATTGGCTTTTCCGTTGATTACATACAGTAAAGAATTAATTTGCGGAAATTTATCGGCAATATATTCCAACAATGCTTCCTGTTTTTCTTTTTCCTCATAAAAAAACTGAATCAATAACATGATTTCTCCCGTCGACATGGTTCGTATCATGACATTACGCATCAAACCTTCCTGATTACGCAAATCAAAAAAAGTATACTTATTTTCCAGACAAAAATCACGGATGGCATTACGAATTTGATTGGCTATATCATCCTGAAGCCAGCATTTATTGATATTCATCACTTTATCAAACATACCAGGAATATGAAATCCCAGTACATTCATATTATCAAATGAATGGCCTGATTTGATTTCTTCTTCCGTCAGCCAACGTTTGTTGGAAAATGTATATTCCATCTTGTTCCGGTAAAAAAACGTTTGAGCAGAGCCTAAAATAGGGGAGATCTCCGGTAATTCGATTTTGCCGATTCTTACTAAATTATCATTTACTTGTTGTTGCTTGTATTTCAGTTGTTCTTCATAAGGGAGAATTTGCCATTTACATCCACCGCAAACCCCAAAATGTTCACATGTAGCTTCTTGTCTTAAAGGAGAATATGATTTTACCTGTACAACTTTTGCTTCCGCATAACTATTTTTCTTCCGGGTGAGTTGTAAATCAACCATATCACCGGGAACGACATACGGAACAAATATTACTAAATCATCTATTTTGGCAATAGCTTTACCTTCAGCAGCAATCTTTGTTATAGCAACATTTTCCAGCAAAGGAAGTTGTTTCTTATTTTTTCTCATTGTAAGAAAATTAAAAATAAAAAGTGAAAAACTTTTGGCTTGCAAAGTTACACTTTTTTTGCCTTTATTGATGAAGATCATTTTCAAAATGGACAACTTTTTTAATTTGGCATATAATTACTATTATGTTTAATAAAAAAAACAAAGAAAATAAACAAATCCAACAAACCTCCCTCTTTTTACATATTTGTTGGATTTGTGCCAAAAATAACTATTCTCTCAATACCAACATTGGAGTATCCGTATGAAACAACATTCTCCGTGCCATACTGGGATTAAAAATGCGTGCAAAAATATTTCTACGATAAGTTGTTAGAGAAATTATATCAATATTATTGTCACGAATAAATTTCTCCAGATTAAGAACAAAATCATTTCCATCTATGATATTATAATAAATTTCCATATCCGGATATTGTTTAGCAAAGTATTCTTTGATACCTGCCAGTTTGATTTCATCCCAAGTATCCTGTTTATGTGAAATGTGGAATAAATGGAAAATAAGTCCCTTATTTTTAAGTATTTTGAATAAAGAATCTACAGCAATTAAATCCTTTTGATCAAAGCTGGTTCCAAAAGCGATTCTTTTTATTTCTGAGAAACTGGAAAACGGAGTATTTTCGGGGACGGCAAAAACAGGAACCCTGGTTCTTTCAATAACTTCTGCTGTAACGCTACCTATCAGGTCTAAATCTTTTTGATCTTTTCCTCTGGTACCCATTACAATCAAAATGGGCTTCAATTCTTTGCTGACTGCTATAATTTCTTCTTCCGGAAGTCCTTCCCGAAGCGATACCGTATAAGGTACATGATCCCATTTTCCTGAATCTACTTTCTCTTTAACCAGTGCTTTAAAGTTTTTCATATCCTTCTGAACCTTTTCATAAATAGCCTGTTTTGACTCTTCATCGCCGGTAGGATAAACAAAACTATCGCCTAAAGGAATGGCAGATGGATAAATCGGGGTATAATATGCATGGATAATGTGCACCTCTCCTCCCATTTCATGGGCAAAATTAAAGCCTATTTCACAAGCCCGGGATGAATAATCGGAAAAATCGACAGGAATCAATACTGTTTTAGTCTGAGGCTTTTTTTCTTTTTCTTCCTCACCCTGTTCAAGTTCTTTGAAAAAGTCAGAATGTTCAATTAACTTCAATGCCTGAGGAAGATCACTCTCTTTTATTCTAACCCTAACTCCTGAAGAAACAACAGGTTGTATCAAATTTACATTATGTAAATAAACTTCAATACCTTCATTTTCCAGAAACATTTTCAGCATAAGTGCTTTCTGGTATGTGTGGATAGCTAAAGTAACTAATTTGTCTTCCATGAGATAGTTAAATTTAAAAATGAATAAAATACTACATATCTTTTATAACAAAAAATCCCTCTTTCGGTTTAGAGAAAAAGGGATTTTTATTATTCAAAGAGAATTAATGAAACTTTGTAAATAAAGGATTAAGTTTAATTGTCCTGAGAGCTAACTTTGTAGTTTGTTTCTCCCAAAATAACCAATGCCTTTTCCAATATGGTCGGGTCATCCAGTTTTACAATACCACCGTCTGGCCCTGGTTCGATGTGCACACCGCAGCTATTGCCGTCTTTGTAATTATAACCACCAAAATAATTACGAACTGTTTCAACTGAAATTCCCAATTCTTCGGCAATTCTACGGGTGCTTCCATCAGGCAAGTTGTCTTTGATCCTACGAAGCTCATTGAAAGTTACTGTTTTTAACATGGCCAATATTTTTTTTAGATTTTACAATGATTAATATAATATGCTATGTTGTTAATTATGGGCACTAACTTAATCAAAATAATTAGTTAATGCAATTATTTTGTGGAAATATTTGTCAAAAGTGAAAATGTTTTACGGCACATTGCTTATATAAGTACATTAACTAATTGGTTATTAAATAGTAAGAGTATAATAACCGTCAACCAGAAAAAAGAAGAAATGATATTTATTTCCTGAATTTTGAAACAAGAAGAAGGTTCTGCCCGTGATGTTTTCAAAAGTTTTTTCCTGACTAATATGTACAACTTGTAACAGATGATTCCGGAAAATATTCCGATCAGTGATCCAACTACAACATCGGAGATAAAATGTACTCCCAGATATATTCTGGAATAACCGTTCATAAAGGCAAATACGAATATGGTGAATGTAAAAAAACGGTTTTTGAATAAAAGTGCAGTAAACATTGCCACTCCGAATGCATTGGCAGCATGGCTGGAAGCAAATCCATAAAGTCCTCCCCTATAATTGAATACGGTTTTTACCTCATTCATAAAATCAGGATGATGTGTGGGGCGAAAACGATGAAAAAGAGGTTTGAGTAATCCGGAAGTTATCTGATCACACAAAGTGATCACTAAAACAACAAAGAGAATCAAAAGGATGGTTTCCTTCCAGTTTTTTTTGTACGATATAATGAATAACAGACAGATAATCCAGGGAATCCATACCAATTTATTGGAAAACAGCCACATGAAATGATCCATTAAAGGATATTCACTGCCGTTCAGAAAGAAAAACGGTTCCCGTTCATATGGTAGTAATTTTTCTAACATGTCTGATATTTAGATGATCTCAATCATGCGACTTTCTATCCATCCGGTATTTCCGTCTTCCAGCAACACTTCATTCCAACCACCAAGTTTGCTTTTGACAGAAACTTTTGTTCCCTCATGCAGTACCACAATGTCAGTTCCGCTTTTATCCGGAGAACCTTTTAGGGTGACAGTAGGAACAAATATAATCGCCTCATGCCTGTCTGTCAACTTCTTTTTTTGTTGATATGAGAAAATATTGCTTACGATTGTTAAAACCAGACATACAATTCCGGCATAAAATCCAATTTTTTTCAGGATAATTTTGCGGGAAAAGAAGAAAAGTACCAGGCATCCGATGAAGATCAGGAAGGTAATTATCCCCAAGACAGACCACTCATTGGTGCTGTATATGTTTTGTAAACTCTTCATCCAACTCACAAAGAAGAAATCACCTACCGGTTCTATTTTATCGACGGTTTTTAGTTTAGTCATTTCCAGGTTAAAACGGATATCTCCATTCCCCGGATCCAGTAATAATGCTCTTTCATAATTGAGAATAGCAGGTGCAATATCGTTTGCTTTATAGTAGGCATTACCCAGATTATAGTAAACAAGGGCAGACTCACCCTTCTCTTTTAGCAGTCTCTCATACATAGCCGCAGCATCAGTATAATTTCCATTGATATATAAATCATTGGCTTCCTGCATCAGATCATTATTGGCAGTTAAAGCCGGAGCTTCTTCCTGAATATTTATATTCGCTTTAGGCAGGGTATCCTGAGCTAACAGACTACCTATCCATATTTGGATGAATATCAAAAAAATATATCGTTTCATATCCTTTGTCCTTATTTTTTGATTGTATTTTCCATTCTATCCATTGCCTGCATAGTTGATGCATACAATTTATCCATTTCTCCGGTTCCCTGTGACGGAGCATACCGTGCAAATTCACAAGTACTTAAAATATCCATTAATTCCTTGATCAATGTATTATCTGCTCCATATTTAGCAAGTTCAATTTCTACATTGTCTTTAGATAAAGATGCGACCGGGATATTCAATTTATCACTCAGGTATCCCCATAAAGCGCGAAGTACTTCATCAGAGAAAGCTTCCTTCTTATTTTCCTTTAGCAATTTTCCGGCAATCTTCAAGCGTTTGGTTGCTACTTTGTTTGCTTTCTTGGTACGAACCAAAGCAATGTTTGCATTTTCCCTGGCCTGTTTCCGGTATATAATAAAGAAAATAATAAACAAGACCGCAGGAATCAGATACCACAGCATATAACCAGTTGTTCCGAACAAGAAATCTTTTTGAGGTTTGAAATTCGTTTTTTCAGTTTTAATGTACCGGATGTCTTTTCCTAAATATTTAATATCTTCTTTGTTTGAATAGTTAGTTACCATAGGCTGGCCCCCTCCTGCTCCACCTTTTCCTTTTTCTACATGTAACTTATATTCGGGAGTATTATATTTTTTATATGTTCCGGATTTCGGATCAAAAAAAGAGATTTCTGTCGATGGAATGGTAAAATCTCCTGCATATCTTGGGATTGCCAGATATTCAATTGTTTTAGTTCCGGTTACTCCACTTGTAGTCACACGAGTATTCAAGTCTACTTTAGGATCATATAATTCAAAGTCATTCGGGAACACAATTTCCGGATTCTTCATCATTTTCAGATTTCCATTTCCGGAAATAGTTATTTTGACAGTTACCGCCTCATTGGCTTTGACATTTTCCGAACTGATGGAAGAAGTAATCTTATAATCACCTAAAGCTCCGGAGAATGATGCCGGTCTTCCCGATGGAAGCGGCTTTACATCAAGATTTACCGCATTATAATAGATTGATTTTTTTACATTAGCATATTGGTCATTATCAAAGAAGCTTCTGGCCCTTCTGACCAAAACCTGAGCAATGATATCTATTTTATCCGATGGAATGGTCATTTTTCCGGATCTTTGAGGAAATAGATAATATTGCCTCAAAACAGCAGTACGATATGTTTTTCCGTTATAATTTTCCGTACTTACAGGTATATTTCCTTGTTGTTCAATGATTTGAGAAACAAAACCATCAAAATTAGGCGCCGGAATGCTATAATCTGAAAGATTTACCCTGAAATAAAGCTTGTATGTAATAAGAAAACCTTCATTTTCATAAACACTATTTTTAGAAACATGTGCCCGGATAAATATATCATCAGCGCTAAGTTCTTTTGAAGCTGGTTGTTCTTCCGGTGGATCCTGATAAGGAGATGAAGCTTGTGGAGCAGCACTTGCAGCCTTATCTGCAGGTATTACTTTTATTTTTAATGTGTTAGATTGGTATTGACTACCTCCTATGGTAACAGTTGCCGGTACAATATCAAAGGAACCTTCTTCTTTGGCTCTCAATATATAAGTATAAACCTCATTATAAACAGTTTCCACCTGGGTACCGGAAATATGAGTACTGGAACCTTGAGAGACAGTCGGACCAAACACTACATCAAATCCTTTTATTTCCGGGATTCTCAGATCTTTTCCCTTTTCATTCAATGTATAAGACAAGCGAAATTGTTGTCCAACAGCAATTGTAGTTGGTGCAGATGCCTTGAAAGTAACCTCAGCCCATCCGGATAAGGCTATGGGCAAACATATGAATAATAATAGAAATCTTTTCATTTTACCAGTCTTTTTCGGGTTTGTTACGTTCTCTTTTTGCTTTAGCTTCTTCTTCCTGCACTTTACTTTGTGTCTTTTTTTCATCTTCAGAAAGAGCATCTAATATTTGTTGAGCTTTTTCCTTATCCATATTTGGATTTTGTTGTTCTTGTTGCTGTTGTTGATCCTCTTTTTTATCCTGCTTATCCTGTTGGGGTTGCTGGTCTTGTTTCTGATCCTCTTTTTTGTCCTCTTTCTTATCTTTATCTTTATCTTTATCCTGGTCCTGATCTTGCTGCTGATTAACCAGCATCTTTTGTGCAACAGCCAGGTTATAACGAGTTTCGTTATCTGTAGGATTATTAATTAAAGACCGTTTATAAGCATCTACCGCTTTACCATAATCTTTTTCATTCATCATAATGTTGCCTACATTATGCCAGGTTTTACTCAATACAGATTTATTTTTTTCCGTATTGGCCACCGTTTGGTATTGTTCTAATGCCTCTTTAAATTTTTCCTGTTTATATAAAGCATTTCCTAAATTGTAAGCCGCTTTGGCAGATTGGGTATTAGCTTCCAAAGCTTTACGATAAGCAATTTCAGATTCGGTAAATTGTTCTTTTTCATACAATTTATTTCCGTTCCTGAGTTGTTGTCTTTCTTCTTTCTGGGAAAAAGCAGGGAAAGTCAATCCCAATGAAATAACGAATAAAAATATTTTATACCTCATCATAGTGTTACTGTTTGATCAGGAAAACAATTTAATTTTACGATATATCCGATTTTTTCTTTCCAGGATAAAGAAATCAAAAATCAATAAAAATAGAGCAATCCAGGCGAAGATTTGAAATTTCTCTTCATAATCTGAATATATTTTGCTTTCCATATCTGTTTTATCCATTTTATCCAATTCCGTTTGTAGCATTTTCAATGCAATATTGGTATTGTCGGAGCGAATGTATATCCCCTGCCCTGCTGATGCGATTTGTTTACACATATCTTCATTCAGGCTGGTAACAACCACATTTCCGGATGCATCTTTGCGAAAATTATTACTTCCGGGACTCACAGGAATCGGGGCTCCATTGGTTGTTCCGATACCTACCACATTGACTTTAACGCCCTTTTCTGCAGCAGCTTTAGCGGCTCCAACTGCATCATCCTCATGGTTTTCTCCATCAGTAATAACAATGATGGTTTTATCAGAAGTTTCATTATTTGTAAATGACCGCATAGCCAGTGATATAGCTGTTCCAATTGCAGTTCCCTGTCTTGGAACCATTTGCGGATTGATAGAAGAAATGAACATTTTAGCAGCTAAATAATCGGATGTTATAGGCAATTGTATATAAGCATCCCCTGCAAAAACAATCAAACCTACTTTATCATTGCCGAATCCTTCTACCAATTTAGAAAGAGTCTGTTTGGATTTTTCCAACCTGCTTGGAGTGATATCTTCCGAAAGCATTGAATTAGAAACATCCAAACAAATCATAACTTCTATTCCTTTTTTCTTTACCGGAACCGGTTTACTTCCGGATTGGGGACTGGCAATAATAAAAATAGTTAAGACTATACCAGCAAACAGGAACCAGAATTTCAAGTATTGACGCTTATGGGAAACATCAGGCATCAAAGTCTTAAGAATTTTCGGATTACCGAATTTCTTCAGATTTTTTCTTTTCTTGTAAATGAAATCAAATTAAATCAGAAAGAGTACCGGTAGTACAAGTAATAGATATAAAAAATCGGGATGTGCGAATTTAAACATAGTCTGTACAATTAAGGTATATTTCTTAATACTGTATATTTAACCAACACTTCAATCAGTAGTAATAAGAGAGCAAGAAGTGCGAATGGCAGATACTCTTCTTGTTTTTTACTATATTCTTTTACTGATATTTTAGATTTCTCCAGCTCATCAATTTCTTTATAGATTCCGGAGAGAGATTTATTATCCGTTGCCCGGAAATATTTTCCTCCCGTGATTTGAGCGATCTGAGTCAGAGTCTTTTCATCAATTTCCACTTGTACACTCATGTACCGTACACCAAAAGGTGTATTCACCGGAGCCATAGCTTCGCCTCTGGTTCCGACGGCGATTGTATATACCCGCAAACCAAATTCTTTTGCAATTTCGGCAGCTGTGATCGGAGCTATATCACCGCGGTTATTAGAACCGTCGGTTAGCAGAATGATGACCTTTGATTTTGCCTGACTATCTTTGATCCGGTTTATTGCTGTAGCCAAACCATTTCCTATAGCTGTACCATCATCAATCATACCACATTTTATCTGGCTGAAAAAATTGAGCAGAACAGTATGATCAGTTGTCAGAGGACATTGCGTAAAACTTTCTCCCGCAAAGATCACCAAACCAATATTATCATCCGGACGGTCCTTGATGAAAGATGCGGCTACTTGTTTGGCAGCTTCCAGTCTATCCGGTTTTAAATCCTGGGCCAACATAGAAGTTGAAACGTCCAGGGCCAACATAATATCAATCCCCTCTGTCGTTGAATTACTCCAATGGTTAGATGATTGCGGGCGGGCCAACACCACTACAAGGATGGTAACTGCCAATAATCTACATATAAAGGGTAAATGCCTTAAACGGGTTTTGTAACTCACTGGTGCCTTATCAAATGCCTGTGAGGCTGAAATTTGCAAAGATGCCTGTGATTTACGCAATTTTCTCACATACCAAAAAATCATTGGTATGAGTAATATCAATAAAAAGAGATATTGAGGATTTGCAAAAACCATAATTCTTAAACATTATTACCGGAAGTTTTCTCCATTTGTGGATTTTCTTCTTCTCCTTCCGCCTGTTTTATTTCTTCAATTTTAGTCTGATTCACAAAAAGATATGCATTCAGGATGGATACTTCATTTTCATTTGATTCCGGGGCGTATTTGGCAAATTTAGCTAAATCGGCCAATTCCAACACCTGTTTCAAAGTATCATATACAGAATGAGCATCATGTAAGCGATATATTTCACTGAGAATTTCATCAGAAGTCATTTCCAGGGCATTGATACCAAACCTGTCCATGATATATTTCCGTAATACTTCGGTAATTTCCGAATAATATTCCTTATTTCTTCCATATTGCCAGAGTTTTTCCACTTTGATCTTATCCAATTTGGACATGGCTTCAATATGAGGTGGAATTTTCGGACCGCTTTTGATAAAACTAAATATAGGTTCTTTTTTCTTCCGTTTTTGCAAGATATACATCACTGCGCAAATCAGGAAAAGCGCACCTAATACACTCCATATATATACATAATAATCAGCCAGTACAAAATCCGGTTTTAAGACTGTTTTGATATCAAAAAATCCTTGTTCTGTATCAATATCCGGAAAGGTCATTACCTTCAGTACCAAAGAATTGGAGTATAGGGTATCTTGTCCGTCTATAACTTTCAGAGGAGGTATTACATACAATGCAGAATCAAAAGAAGTAATCAAATAATCCTGCCTGATACGCAAGCGATTATTATCCGTTTGTATTGTATCCGGTTTTTCTGTCTGCAACAATACAATTCCGGTAATAATAGTATCCGTCATCAATGGAAGTTGGATTTTTTGATCTTTTCCGGTAGTAATATCCAGGTGAATGAGCGTTTGTTCTCCGATCATGATCATGCTGGAATCGATGGAAGCACTGATAACAGTCTGGCTATTTGCCTGTTGAATAAACAACAAGGCTCCTATCAATACCATCCATATTTTTGTCTGTTTTACTAACTTCATCATTTTCAAAATCATCGATCAATTACGTTTACTGAAAAGGCCTATCAATGCTTTCACATAATCTTCGCGGGTAGAAATAGACACTGAATCTACCTTGCATTTATTAAATGCATCATTCATCTTACCCTGGCTTTCCAACCACCATTTTTTATATGTTTCACGCACTTTGGAAGAAGAAGTATCTACCCACTTTTCTGCTCCGGTTTCTGCATCTTTGAATTTAATCAAACCTGCATCGGGTAGTTCGGCTTCTCTTTCATCATATACCTGGATCGCAACAATGTCATGTTTTTTGTTAGCAATGGTCAATGCATCCACATAACTGTTTTTATCGATGAAATCGGAAATAAGGAAAGATGTACAACGTTTTTTAATGGCATTGGTCAGGTATTTTAATACCAAAGACACATCTGTTTTGGATTGGTCCGGTTGGAAATCGATCAACTCACGAATAATATACAAAATATGTTTTTTCCCTTTTTTGGGTGGAATAAACTTTTCTATTTTATCAGAAAAGAAAATCATTCCGATTTTGTCATTATTCTGAATGGCCGAGAATGCAAGCGTGGCAGCGATTTCCGTAATTATTTCTTTTTTCATTACCTGAACCGTACCAAAATCCCTACTTCCCGACACATCAATCATCAACATAACCGTAAGTTCACGTTCTTCTTCAAAAACCTTAATATATGGCCTTGTATATCTTGCTGTTACGTTCCAGTCGATATCCCTGATATCATCTCCGAACTGGTATTCCCTGACCTCAGAAAAGGCCATACCTCTTCCTTTGAATGCAGAATGATACTGTCCGGCAAAAATATTACTGGACAATCCTCGGGTTTTTATTTCGATCTGGCGTACTTTTTTGAGTAGTTCGCTTGTTTCCACAACTTTAAAATTAAGAATTAAGAATTAAAAATTAAAATTATTTTCTGGCGTAAGCCAATTCTTAATTTCTAATTCTTAATTAATCAAGGTACTTCTACTTTATTCAAAATCTCACTGATAATTTCTTCGGAAGTAAGGTTGTTGGCTTCAGCTTCATAGCTTAGTCCGATTCTGTGCCTCATTACATCGTGACATACGGCACGAACATCTTCCGGGACTACATATCCTCTTCTCTTGATAAAAGCATAAGATCTGGCAGCTAAAGCCAGGTTGATAGAAGCACGTGGAGATGCACCGAAAGCAATCATTCCTTTGAGGTTTTCCAAGCCATGATCTTGTGGATAACGTGTAGAAAAAACGATATCTACAATATATTTTTCGATTTTTTCGTCGATGTAGACTTCTCTTACCACTTTACGGGCTTCCAGTATTTCTTCTTTTTTGAGTACCGGTTTTATATTGACTTTATCTCCGCTGATATTTTGGCGGATAATCAATTTTTCTTCTTCTTTTTTAGGATAATTGATAACCACTTTGAGCATAAAACGGTCGACCTGCGCTTCCGGAAGCGGATAAGTACCCTCTTGTTCTATGGGGTTCTGTGTTGCCATTACAAGGAATGGTTCCGGGAGTTTATACGTTTTATCGCCGATAGTCACCTGACGTTCCTGCATCGCTTCAAGTAAAGCACTCTGCACTTTAGCCGGTGCGCGGTTGATTTCATCAGCCAGTACGAAATTTGCAAAAACAGGACCTTGTTTAACTAAAAATTCTTCATTTTTCTGGCTATAAATCATTGTACCGACAACGTCGGCCGGGAGCAAATCCGGAGTAAACTGAATCCGGCTGTATTTAGCATCTATCAAAGAACCTAAGGTTTTGATTGCCAATGTTTTTGCTAAACCGGGAACTCCTTCCAGTAAAATATGTCCATCAGACAAAAGACCTATCAATAATGACTCTACCAGGTGTTTCTGACCAACAATTGTCTGGTCCATTCCCATTGTCAACATATTGATAAAAGCGCTCTTACTTTCAATTCGCTCGTTTAATTCACGAATATCTACTGTTTGACTCATAGATTTTAAGACGTTTTTATAGTTAATTACTTTCAAAATTACATAGATAGATACACTTCCGCAGAAGTTGCACAAAAGTATAAATGTTAAAATCCACGACAAATCTTTTGTCGTTAAAAATGATTAATCTGATTCTTAAAAAAGGTAGAAACAGATAGAATTATATGAATGAAGATCAGGTACTAATATGACACAATATGGTATTTACTTTCCTGGATTATCAAGAATATCGGCAGCCAGATCGGCAGCTATCCGTACTGATTCAGGATTATCCTTATTGATTTTATACAATTTTGCATCCGGAATTACAATAACAGTCCCCGGAAGTACATTGTTGGGATCTTTAATAATATCCTGGTTTGCTTTGTATAAATATACCCAAAAAACTTTACTTCCATATTCTCTGAGTGAAATTAAAGTCAGGCGTTCTCCTTCTTTTACAGTAATTTTTCGTTGTTTCAGATCTTCTTTTTGAATGATTTGCTCTTCCTTTTTTTCCGGGACTGAAATACTATCCTTCTTTTCTGCCTGCTGTTCGGGAATGATCACATCTGATGATAAAGAATCCGGGATAGAACTTTCTGATGGAGTTTCTTTTCTCATTATCTGCATATTAGCATACTCCCTGAGTGTATTTTGATATTTTGAAATGCTGGATTGCATAATGAGCATATATACTCCTGATGCTATTATTGTGAACATTACCACAAAGATCAGAGAAGTAAGTAATGGATGTCGGATAAAAAAATGTTTTTTTTCCAGCGGCTTTTTATATTCAGAAGCTAGAGGAGGATAACGATATTCCTTTACTTCCTGTTTAATTTTCAGATCTGTTTGTTCCGGTTTTTCCAAAACTTCTTTCAAAACTTCCGGTTCTTTATTGTCTTCTGGATAGTTTTCTATTTCAGTGGTTTCCAGATGTTCATATGGTTTATTAACCTGTTCACTTAATTTTTTATCCGGAGAGAAGGAAACTTTGCGATGGCCAGGAATGGTAACTCTTTTTCCTGTACGTACATTAACGCTTTCACGGGCATTGACTTCGGTTATTTTGAATGTACCCAGGTCTTTGATTTTTACCGAATCATCTTTCATCAAGCCTTCATAAACCACCAGGAGCAGTTCGCGAAGAAAATTTTCTGCTTCTTTTTTGGTAAGATTCATTTCTTCCGACAAAAAAGAAGCAAGCTCTTTGATATTTATTTTTTCATTCATCTTCTTCTCTGATTTTGTCTTTCAATGATGTAATAGGCTTAAAGGATACCACTTGTTTGGGTGGAACTAAATAGCGCTTCCCTGAAACCGGATTTACACTGACCCTTTCCATTCTTCTTTTCACTTCTAATGTTCCTATGGGTGGGACAGATACGATATTTTCATCACTTAATTCTTTGGAAATAATAGATGTGGTGGCAGACAACAGGCTGGAAACAACTGAACTGTTCATATTCAATCGCTTAGATAATACTTGAATTACTTCGGAATTATTCACCTTGTAAAAAATATTATAATGTTATACTACAAAAAACGATGTAAATATATGAAAATTATTGATATTCTCCATATAAATCGAAAGATTGCGATCCTGTAATAGTAATAGGATATATTTCTCCGATAACTAAATCTTTATGTTTTGATATAAGGACTTCAGGATCTACTTCCGGAGAGTCAAAGGCAGTTCTTCCAACATAAAAGTCTTCCTCTTCTCTATCGATGATTACATCAAATACCTTACCGATCTTTTCCTCACTGATTTCTGTGGCAATTCTTTCCTGTACGGCCATCAATTCATCCATGCGAGCCTGTTTGGTTTCGTATGGCACATCATCAGAGTAATGAAGATTGGAGTATGTATGCTCTTCATCGGAATATGGAAAAGCACCTAAGCGTTCGAAACGGCTGTCTTTGACAAAATCAAGTAATTCGTTGAAATCTTCTTCTGTTTCACCGGGATGCCCCACCATCATAGTGGTTCTCAGATGAATTCCAGGAACTTCTTCCCTGATTTTTTGAATCAGATCAATGGTCTGTTGTTTGGTGATATTTCTCCGCATCAGTTTCAACATAGGATCACTGATGTGTTGTAATGCAATATCGAGGTATTTACATACATTTTCCCTTTTCCGCATCACAGGTAATAAATCCATTGGGAAACGGGCAGGATATGCATAATGTAAACGGATCCATTGTACTCCCGGTATATCTGCGATTTTATCGACTAATTCGGCAATAGAAAATTTTTTATATTGGTCTAAACCATAATATGTAAGATCCTGGGCAATTAACTGAAACTCTTTTACTCCTTGTTGTGTCAGGATATGTACTTCTTCCAGAATATCCTCTATTTTTCTGGATTGATATTTTCCTGTAATAATGGGAATTGCACAGTAAGAACAAGTGCGATTACATCCTTCTGCAATTTTCAGGTAAGCATAGTGTTTAGGGGTGGTGAGTATCCTTTCAGCCGATAATTCCTGATGATAAGATTTTCCCATATCAGTAATCAGGTTCTTCCAGTTAAATTTCCCATAAAACCTGTCAACCTCCGGGATTTCCTGTTGTAAATCATCAAAATACCGTTCTGACAGGCATCCCATGACAAAAAGTTTCTTGATTTTATTATTTTTCCGAGCTTCGGCAAAACGGAGGATCATATCTACAGATTCCTCTTTTGCATCCCCGATAAACCCACAGGTATTGATTATGACAATCTCACCGTCGGGCTTATCAGCATCATGAGCTACCGTATATCCGTTAGCCACAAACTGACGCATCAAAAGTTCCGAATCTACCAGGTTTTTAGAACATCCCAGGGTTATAATATCAACCTTGTTTTTCTTCATTTTCAGTCTCCAAACAGAGAGTCTACAAATTCTTTTTTACGGAAAGTCTGAAGGTCTTCTATTCCCTCTCCCAGTCCGATATATTTGACCGGTATATGGAAATGATCGGAAATTCCAATAACCACTCCACCCTTAGCAGTACCATCTAATTTTGTGATAGCCAATGCATTTACTTCTGTTGCAGCAGTAAATTGTTTGGCCTGTTCGAAAGCATTTTGTCCGGTAGAACCATCTAAAACAAGAAGAATCTCATGCGGAGCATCCGGCACTACCTTTTTCATTACATTCTTGATTTTAGTCAGCTCATTCATCAGGTTGACTTTATTATGAAGTCTTCCGGCAGTATCTATGATCACAACATCAGCATCGTTAGATTTGGCAGAGGTAAGTGTATCAAAAGCAACAGAAGCCGGATCGGATCCCATTTTCTGTTTGATGACAGGTACTCCTACCCTTTCACCCCAAATAACCAATTGTTCCACGGCAGCCGCCCGGAAAGTATCAGCCGCTCCGAGATATACTTTCTTGCCGTTTTTCTTGAATTGATGGGCCAATTTTCCGATAGTAGTTGTTTTGCCCACCCCATTCACACCCACCACCATGATTACATATGGTTTTTTTTCGGCAGGAACATCGAAATCCATCTCCTCATCCGGGTTATTCTCGGTAAGTAAACGGGCAATTTCTTCACGGAGTATTTTAGTTAATTCATCTGTATTGACATACTTATCCTGCGCTACTCTTTTTTCAATCCGGGAAATAATTTTCAAGGTTGTTTCCACACCCACATCCGAAGTAATAAGTACTTCCTCCAGCTCATCCAGCACATCATCATCCACCTTGGATTTTCCGGCAATAGCCCGTCCGATCTTGGAAAAAACATTTTCTTTCGTTTTGGAAAGACCTTTATCTAATGTTTCCTTTTTGTCTTTGGAGAAAAAATTAAAAAATCCCATACATGTGTTTATTTAGGTAAAAAAAGAAAAAACTTCCTCTCAATAAAAAGTTATTGAAAGGAAGCCTCTATATCAAATTAAAACAGATTTTAAATCTTATTATATGCAAAAAAACATCTTTATTTTGTCGTTTAATTAAAAACTTTCAGATAGGAATTATTTTGCAAAATAATCTTTCACTGCTTCATTAGGCACCATTTCTTCCTTAAAGCAATAAGCTCCGGTTTTTGGTGATTTAACCATTTTGATCACCTTTGTATAAGAACGTCCTTCGGATTTTTCACGATATCCTGCTACGGTTTTCTTTGCCATGACTTATATATTTTACTTAATTTCTTTATGAATCGTTACTTTCTTCAAGATGGCATTGTATTTTTTCAATTCCAATCTTGCAGTTGTATTTTTCCTGTTTTTAGTGGTAATATAACGAGAAGTCCCCGGCATACCACTTTCTTTATGTTCTGTGCACTCAAGAATTACCTGCACCCTGTTTCCTTTTGCTTTCTTTGCCATTGTTCGGGTCTCCTATATTTATGCGTTTAAATAACCTTTATCAGCAGCTTTTTTAATTGCAGCATCCAATCCGATTTTGTTGATAGTACGTAACCCTGCAGCTGAGATATTCAGGCTGATCCAGGCATCTTGTTCTACCCAATAGAACTTCTTTGTAAACAAGTTCACTTCAAATCTTCTTTTTGTTTTAGTATTTGAATGGGAAACATTGTTACCAACAATTGCTTTTTTTCCTGTTATTTGACAGATTTTTGACATTGTATTATAATCTTATTTTATTGTTATTCGCTTTGAAATATAATTCCTTGTCGCATTTCAGGGCGCAAAGTAAAGGATTTTTTTTCTAATAAACAAGAAATAACAGAATATTTTTTGATATATCCGGTAAATTAAGAAAAGTGTTATTTAACTACCCTTATAGGTGGATTCTATATTAAAAATTAATATTTGTATGAAAGTTGTTGATTTAGAAACTCTTCGTAGATAATCAAAAAATATTTATTTCATAGCGACTATAATTGTATTTATTTTTCACTATCTTGCACAAAATTTTAACGTTATGGAATGGTTTAGTGCATTGGATCCTTTATTGAAGGCATACTGGGTTATAGCTGGTGTTGCCACATTGTTTTTTATTGCTCAGATGATTCTGTCGTTTGTTGGTGCGGATGCAGATGGCGGGTTAGATGCTGATTTTAGTGGAGATACACATGCAGAGGGACCATTTCCGTTTTTCTCTTTGCGTAATCTGGTAAACTTCTTTCTGGGCTTTGGCTGGGGAGGTGTTTGTTTTTATGAAACCTTTTCATCCAAAGTATGGGTGGGTATTTGTTCTTTCCTGACCGGAATATTGTTTGTTGTTCTTTTCTTTGTCATTATTAAACAATTTCTGAAGTTGGGAAAAGATAACACTTTTAAGATAAGTGATACTGTTGGAAAGACTGCCGATGTATATCTGGCAATTCCCGGGGAAAAATCAGGAAAAGGAAAAATTCAGATCAGTGTAAAAGGCGCTTTTCATGAAATAGATGCTATGACGGAAGGAGAACGGATTTCTACGGGAGGTAAAGCCTCAGTAGTACAAGTGATTGATAGTCAGACAGTGTTAGTAATTAAATTATAAATAAAAATCTTATGAACCCATTTTATTTAATTGTTATATGCGTTGTAGTCGCATTTATACTTATAATGTCTTTGATTAAACGTTATAAGCGTTGTCCTTCAGATAAAGTTTTGGTTGTTTACGGTAATACAGGAGGCTCTTCAGCCAAATGTATTCATGGTGGAGGTGCTTTTATCTGGCCGGTTATCCAGGATTATGCTTATTTAAGTTTGATCCCGATTTCCATTGAAGCCAACCTGACCAATGCATTGAGTCGTCAGAACATTCGGGTAGACGTTCCCTGCCGTTTTACGGTGGGTATATCTACAGAATCAGACAGTATGAACAATGCGGCAGAACGTTTGTTGGGATTGACTTCCGATCAGATTCAGGAACTGGCGAGAGATATTCTTTTCGGACAACTTCGTTTGGTTATTGCCACTATGTCGATCGAAGAAATCAACTCAGACCGGGATAAATTTCTGGAAAATATTTCCAAAAATGTAGAAGCTGAATTGAAGAAGATCGGTTTGAAACTGATCAACGTAAACGTTACCGATATCAAAGACGAATCAGGTTATATTGCAGCTTTAGGTAAGGAAGCAGCAGCTAAAGCTATCAACGAAGCCAAAGTAAGTGTGGCAGAACAAGACAAAATCGGAGAAATTGGTAAGGCAGAAGCAGAAAGAGATACTCGTATTAAAACTTCTCAGGCCAATGCTATTGCAGTACAGGGAGAAAACCAGGCTAAAATAGAAATTGCCAATTCAGATGCTTTGCGCCGGGACAAAGAAGCAGAAGCTCTACGTATAGCAATCTCCGCAGAAAAAGTACAACAGGCTAAAGCCTTGCAAGATGCTTATGCTGCAGAACAACATGCTGAAAATGCACGTGCAGAACGGGAAAGGTCTACACAACAAGCCAATATCATTGTTCCCGAAGAAATCGAAAAACGCCGCCGGATCATTGAAGCGCAGGCTGAAGCGGAAAAGATCAGGGAAAATGCTAAGGGGCAGGCAGATGCTATTTATGCAAAAATGGAAGCAGAAGCGAAGGGGCTTTATGAAATTCTTACCAAGCAAGCCGAAGGATATGATCGCATGGTAAAAGCCGCAGGTGGAGATGCCAATAGCGCTTATCAATTATTGTTGATTGAAAAACTGCCGGAATTAATTAAAACACAGGTTGAAGCTATTAAGAATATTAAGATAGATAAAATTACTGTTTGGGATGGAAATAACGGGAAAGATGGAAATACATCTACTGCCAATTTTTTATCCGGACTGATGAAATCTGTTCCCCCATTGAATGATTTGTTCAATATGGCAGGAATGAATTTGCCGGAATATTTAAAAGGAAAAAGTGACCATCCTGTTCAAGCGAAAGCGATTGCTCCGGAAGCTCCTGTTATTGAAAAACCTAAAAATGATAAAGATCATAAGGAAAAGGCATAGTTTCCTGATTTTTAATCGTATCATTTCGTTATATGACGAAGTCTTAAACTATTGGTTACCACACTTACACTACTGAGAGCCATTGCTAAACCTGCGATCATCGGGTTTAGTAAAAATCCGTTGACCGGGTACAGGATACCGGCAGCAATTGGAATGCCTATCAGGTTATATATAAAGGCCCAGAATAAATTTTGACGAATGGTACTGACTGTTGATTTTGACAGACGAATAGCTTCCGGGATTTTTGTTAAATCAGAAGAAATGATAGTCATTTTGGCTATATCCATGGCAATATCGCTTCCCTTTCCCATGGCAATACTAAGATCAGCCTGAGCGAGTGCAGCAGTGTCATTGATGCCATCACCTACCATTGCCACGATTTTCCCTTTTTTCTGCAATTCTTTTATGAATAGAGATTTTTCCTGAGGCAGCATGTTTGATTTATAGTGATCTATTCCAACTTTTTGGGCTATTTCACGAGCAGTTGTATGATCATCTCCGGTTAACATATATACCTCTATATCAGATTGTTTTAACTGAGAAACGGCAAGAGCAGAACGATCTTTTACCTTATCTGTGACAGCAGTAACTGCAAAACTTTGTTTACTATCAGCAAACCAGATGATGGTTTGGAAATCTTCCATCCATTTTTGTGCCTGCTCTTCCATGATATGGTTTATGCGGATATTATTTTCTCTCAAGAGTTGAAAATTTCCTGCATACCAGGTTTCTCCCATGAAATATCCTTTGACACCTTTCCCGGTAATATTTTCAAAACTATCAAAAGAAACGATAGGCATTTCTCCCAGATAGTCTACAACAGCATCGGCAAGTGGATGTCCGGACCGTTTTTCGAGACTGTAAAAAATATCTTTGAAATGATTTTCCTCATTCAACCATAACATATTGGATACGGCAGGTTTACCTTCTGTGATAGTTACGGTTTTATCAAGTACTACGGCGTTTACTTTTTTTGCAATTTCAAGGCTTTCAGCATCTTTTATCAGGATTCCCCTCTCCGCTCCTTTTCCGATGCCTACCATGATGGCTGTTGGAGTGGCCAACCCTAAAGCACACGGACAAGCTATAATAAGGACAGTCACGGCAGCTAAAAGTCCATGAGTAAGTCCGTTGGAAGAATCGAATGTCACCCAGCAAATAAAAGATAATACAGCAATACCAATGATAACGGGAACAAATATGGCTGCAATTTTATCAACTAATTTTTGTACAGGAGCTTTGCTTCCTTGTGCATCTTTCACCAAACGAATAATTTGGGCAAGAACAGTATCTTTTCCTACTTTTTCGGCTTGAAACTGAAAACTTCCTTTCTGATTGATCGTACCGGCAAATATTTTGGCATTTTTTTCTTTCAATACAGGTATTGGTTCGCCGTTAAGCATACTTTCATCCACGTAAGAATTTCCTTCTGTAACACGACCATCTACAGCAATCTTATCCCCAGGTTTTACCAATAAGATATCACCTGTCTTTATCAGATTTACAGGAATCATTTCCTGCATTCCGTTTTCGCGGATAACAGTAACCGTTTTAGGTTGTAATCCCACCAATTTTTTAATAGCAAATGAGGTATTTTTTTTAGCTCTTTCTTCCAACAATCTTCCCAAAAGGATAAAAGAAATAATTACGCTGGCAGCTTCAAAATATACATGAGGGTGAATACCTCTTGATATCCAGAATTCAGGAAAAAACATATTAAACATACTGAACAGATAAGCAATCCCCGTACTGAGAGCTACCAAAGTGTCCATGCCGGCCGACCC
>JAVBMQ010000086.1:0-7038 GCA_031552335.1 Bacteroidales bacterium
TTATAAAGATATGCCACATGATGACTGGGTTCATTCCCGTGCGCATACTGTCCGATAAATCCTGAGGCATTGCTGTTGACTTCACCACCCGAATGAGTTAAGGTAAAGAAATCATCCAGCTTTTTGATAAAAGCGTTGTCACCACCCGTCAATTGAATAAGATCCGGTATATCCTGCGGAACATACCAATAATATTGCCAGGCATTTCCTTCGGTAAACGGCTGACCGCCATTTGCCCCATATTTGAAAGGATCAAAAGGTTCAATCCAGTTTCCTTTATCATCTTTTGACTGGAAGAATTTTGTTTGATGATTGTATAGGTTGCGGTAATATTGAGAACGGGTAGTAAAGTGCTTATAATCACCTTCTTTCCCAATTTTTTTGGCCAATTGAGCCACACACCAATCATCGAAAGCCATTTCTAATGTAATAGAAACAGACTGTGTCTGAATATTTTCAGGCATATATCCATACTTTTCCCATATGTCAAAAGGTGAATTCTGGTGACTGATAAGAGAGGAATTTTTCATCGCTTCATATGCCTTGTTGACATCAATACCCGGAATTCCTTTCAATACTGCATCCACAATCACCGGAATTGAATGATTACCAATCATACAATAATTTTCCTGTCCCCATAATTGCCAGACAGGCAGGAAACCGAAAGTTTCATACTGGCGGATCAGGCTTTTCACAAAATCAGCTGTTCGTTCCGGTTCCAGGATAGTATATAACGGATGTGCTGCCCGGTAAGTATCCCATAATGAAAATGTAGAATAATGGATGCCACCACCGGTATTACCGGTATTTTGTTGTGTAAAATCAGTAGCCATGTAATCGCCATTCAGATCAGACATGGTATTCGGTTGGATAAATGCATGATAAAGTCCGGTGTAGAAAATTTCTTTTTGTGTTTCTGATGCCTCAATCTTTATTTTACCCAATTCATCTTCCCATAGTTTATCAGCATCGGCAACTACTTTATTGAAATCCCAGCCCGGGATCTCTTTTTCAAGGTTTTCCTTAGCATTTTCTATTTTTACCGGAGAAATAGCAATTTTTACGAGTAAAGGTTTTCCGTCTTTCGTATCAAAATCAAAGGCAGCATTCAGAGAAGTACTATTCAATACTTTTGCATTACGATAAACGGTGCCCCAATCAACCATGGTATTATGAATGATCGGTTTAGAAAATTTAGCGCAAAAATAGATTTTACGAAGACGCGCCCAACCAGTGATCACACGGTATCCTTCAATGGTATAAGCGTCTACAACCCGTATTTGAGAGTTAACGATTTGTGTATCCCAACTATGTTTTTTGCGTGAATGATTCAGGTTGACCATCAGGCGGGCTGTTTTTCCTTTGGGAAATGTATAGCGATGAAAACCGGCATGCACAGTTGCTGTTAACTCTGCATTGATATCATGATCGAGTAATCTGACCTGATAATACCCTGCTCTTGCAGATTCCTGATCGTGAGAAAATGTCGATTGAAAACAGGTAGGATCCGTTGAAGAAATTTCCACATCTCCTGTAACCGGCATGAATAGTATATCAAAAAAATCAGCTAAACCCGTTCCGCTCATGCGGGTATGACTGAATCCGACTAATGTCTTATCGTTGTAATTATATCCGGAATTATAGTCCCAATCGACTTCTGTGCGTGTATCCGGACTCACCTGTACCATCCCGAACGGGACTGTTGCTCCGGGATAATTATTTCCGGATAGACTTGATTCTACCGGTCCGGTTCCAATAAATGGATTGATATAATCGGTAATTTTTTGGTTTTGTTGCTTTGCCTGAACAAGCAAAGTATTCAGAAAAAAGAAAAGAAATAATTTACAAATCGTTTTCATCGTATTATTCTTATAAGATTTTGCTTTGAAATAAAATTATAATGAGACGCAAATGTAATGATATTTTCACGGGATAAATTGCGGGGATGTCCCAATTTATACAACATATGTGCAGAATTAACTGTTAATGTCATAAATTATTCTTCCACAATAATTGGAAATAGAAGAGTTTTTTTTCCAATAATTATTTTTAAATCAGTAGTATCCGGTTCCGGCAACAATAAACAAATGCCAAACTCTCCCACTTTTTCAGGAATAATTGTAAGAGGAAACCTTTCCGGGTCTACTTCGTTGGTGTAGAGACGAAAGAATTCAGAATTTGTCATAACTTCATAACCATCTGGCATAACTCCTTCAATGTAAGTTCTTAATTTGTACTCTTGTCCCACTTTGAGCACTTTTGGATGTCCTTCTATTTCAATCCATGCTGGTTGTTTTTGCATATTTACCCAAACATCGTAGGGAGTGCTCTTTATCCCTCCTTCCATTTTTCCTCGCCATTGTAATACCCCATCACTAAAGTAGAAATGCCATATTCCAAAAGTAATACCCTTTCCTTTATAATGTCCTTCTGATATAATGTGTCCTTGTTTATTGTATTCTTTGTGATAAAAATTACCCATCCTGGGCCATACACATTATCGTCAATTATATAATATTTTGTTGCAAGATATTTAGACTGCTCCAAGTTCATATTAGCCTGTTCTGTTGCCCCTCTAGTTAATCCCCTCAACCACTTCGACATTCGCAAAGGAAGCTCTATCTCCCAAGGTCCACCCCAATCGATACTGGATCCATAATTTTTTGCCATATTCATACGAAATACTTGTTCATTCCATATTCCATAAATTTGCTGACCATATTCTTGCTTAAATGGGTCATCTCCTGATTTATCCCCCTCCACAATCCCCTGCTTCTTCATCAATTCTTCCATTTCGCGTCGTTGTTTCTCCTGATAATATGCCGAACTGTACCCTCCAAATGTAGGACTACCATAAAAGTCCACCCAAATTCCATCATAATCATAGTAAGAAGTATTTGAACCTCCTCCTGTATCATTCGTTACCACAACTTCTTCATCCGGCCCATAGGTCTCAAATTCAGGCCACCAGCGGGTCAATCCCAATGGATCAGTGAAATTGACCGGATCATTGTTACAATACACATAAGGTGATACCGAATAATCTATTGCAGCCAGCGGATCAATTGTCAGGAAGCGGCCCAATTTTTCGTCATATTGGCGGGCATGAAAATCATACAACTGGATCAGTACGCTCCAGCTCATTTCCCGAAAAGAGCTGCGGAGGAGCGGGATTTGGAATACTTTGTCCAAATTTGGAAACAATCTCCATACCAAAAGAATAATAATCAGTAGCATATCTTTTAGGACAAGGACGCATTCCAATATTATCTTTGATATAACCACTCATCCCTTCACTACGTACATTGCCCTGATAATCTTTGATTTGGTACACATAATTCCAATATTGAGGATTCGAACCGGATGTTATCACATAACCCTCAGGGGTAGATATCCGTTCCAACTGACCATTACGGTAAACCATATTGCCGAAATATTCCCGGGTTGAGACAGAACTGATATTGGTAGTATTTTCTATACTGGTATTCCCTAATGGTATCTGCATACTGTTTAATACTACACTGTAAGTTGATTTTCGTTTTTGTCCGGAAGCATCATACAAGTACTCTATTTTATTACCGTTACTCATCTGGACCTTATTTGGCAAATTTAGTGAATTATATTTGATCCATGCGATATTTTTATTGCAATCAGCCATCAGGTTACCATTAGCATCATACAAATAGCTCGTAGAACAGGAGTTGTTCTTTTTGA
Source organism: Bacteroidales bacterium (assembly GCA_031552335.1). Classification (GTDB taxonomy): domain Bacteria; phylum Bacteroidota; class Bacteroidia; order Bacteroidales; family Azobacteroidaceae; genus JAISFI01. The sequence continues at coordinate 3,715 of JAVBMQ010000086.1, forward strand.
AATCATTATTCCCGATGGTTGCCGTCCTGATGGGATTATCTGCATAATCATTTACTCTGTTGATCCGGTTTCCCGAATAGTCAATTTGTAAGCGGTCAATATAATCATTTATGACAGGAGTTGATGGACTGCTTAAATCTCGTAAAAATCCATTCCGGAACAAGGTATTTATATTTCCGTTTTTATCATAGCTGTATTCACTGCTGAAGTCTTTGCCAGTAGCTGTCAGGCCGGTCGTTGTATATTGTAGCCGGTTTATCCCGTCATACTTATAGGCATGATACAATTTAGAATTGGAAGACAAAGTTGTTTCATCTATTTCGGAGATACTGCCATTGTAATATTTCTGTGTTGTACCATTCTGATAACGGAGTGTCTGGGAAAAATAATCAGATGCGATTGATTGCAGTTGGCCATGCAGGTTGTATGTGTACCTGATGGCATGAGTATCGTTATTGATCTTCTTCTTCTTTACCCTCCCGAAATCATCATACTGGAATGAATTCATTTTCACTACAGGCGTTGTATTGATAGCATAATTAGTGAGGTGAGCCGGTCAGCATGGTCATATGTATATGTATAGTTTTCTATCAGATCAGTTCCAGGAACTTTACTGGCAATACACCGTCTTAGCGCATCATAACGATAACAATAGGTGTATTGGTCAATTATAGTAGTGTTAATTCCGGAGTAATAAGTTACACTAGTCGAAGTAATCCGGCTGCTTGCTTCTGGAGAAAGCACAAAACGCAGATTATTCATTTCATCATAAACATAGTAAGTGTCATAAAATATATTATTTTGTCCATCATACACTTTTCGTTCCAGTATTAACTTTCCCCATAAGTCATAAAATTGCATGGATTCCCGTCCGTCTTCATCTTTTACGGATGTATATTCCAATGAATTATCCGCCTGTTTCACCCTTAAGGCCAAAGGCCTTCAAGCATTAGGATAGGGCAACGCCCTATCAAATATGGAACAAACCAATAGCCAATAGCCCTGAAAGGGCGTAAGCAATTTACAATAAATATTTGCTAATGCCCTTTCAGGGCGAATAATATAAATGTAAACATATTTATTTCATAGGCAGTTGGCCCATGCTATTGCTCAAAGGCCTTTGGCCTTAAAGGTGAAACAGGCGGATAATCATAAAATTTTAACATCAAAGGGATAACAAAATCCCCCTCATTCAGTTTGCTTTGCTTCAAATCTAAATGAGGGGAATAGCAGTTTCTAAAGATTAATTAAAGAATCGCCACCTTTACAGTACGTACAGATTTGTTCTGAACAACCTGAACAAGATATATTCCTTTATTTAATCCGGATATCGTTTGTTGCGATGTAGACTGACAAACACCATTTTTGATTTTTACCCCGCTAACAGTTATTACAGAATAAGATACATTTTCTGATGTTTCATTCTGCAATACAATATTTTGACCTTCAGGAGTAACAGTTATTCCACTCATCAATGGTTGACAAATACCTGTTTTGACATAAGCAGCAGTGATAAATGCACTGGCTACATTCGCCTGGTCTACAGCCTGAACTCCAAATATATAATTAGCATTTTCCAGATTCAGTTCAACGGAATTTTTAGCAATCAACGGAATGATACCACCGCCGATTCTCAGTTTACCGCTTACCGTATCGGCAGGAGCATACACATAAATTAAACCGGTTTCGCTGTTTCTGGCATAAACATTGTAACGAAGAGCATCCTGAGCAGTTTCTGCATCCGTTGATTTATCCCATGACAATGAGAATTTGCCATTTTGATAATTTACCAACAGATTTTCAGGAACAGAAGGTGCTGTATTGGAAACAACTCCAATTCCCAAATCATTTTTGAGGAAACGATTCGGCCACTGACCATTACTCCATCCATAATAAGAAATATCCAGATTGCCATCATTGGTCATATCTACAAAATTGGCAGTTCCCGGTCTTGCTCCCGGTTTAATTTCCTGAGCAGTAAAGGTATTATCGCCATTATTATAGTATATAGCTGTGAAGTTCGGGATATTATATCCGGAAGTAAAAATATCATTATAACCATCATTGTTTACGTCAGCCACAGTAATATTGGCAGCTTCTGATTTAACCAAACCGGTTACTGCACTTTCCTGTTTCGTGAAAGTCCCGTCACCATTGGAGATATGAACATTAGCAACATTACTGGTAATTTCAATAATATCATCCTTACCGTCACCATCAATATCAGCAAATACGACATCACATCTTTCATTTTTATCTAAACCGTTGTATGCTATTTTCGCGAAAGTACCATCACCATTATTCTGATACAAAGCAGAAGAATAACCATCTGTATCTGAATAACCGATATTTACAATATCAGGATAACCGTCGTTATTGAAGTCGCCGGCATGTACGCTTCCTCCGGCCATCTGAGAGAAGTTACCTCCATCAACATTGTCCTTTTGAAGAGTAAATGTACCCTTATCATTTTTATAAACAGCAGTAAAACGTCCGGTTGAAAGACCCATAGGATGATCACCGGAAATATTTCCGTTTACAACCAAATCAACCCAACCATCATTATCAACATCAACGGCATTCAACAAATGACCTACACGGTCTCCATCGCCGGAAACCATACCTGGGATAATAGCAGAATTAGCATCGTCAGTTTCAAAAGCAAATCCTCCTTCTTCACCTGTATTTTTGTAGAAAACAGTCATCTTCTTGTCGCTTTCTGCATCTGCTTTACCTGTAATAACAAGATCAAGGTAACCATCATTATTATAGTCAATAAATACAGAATAACCTTCTTTCAAGCCTTTGAAAGAACCTTCCTGTACTTTCTCAAAAGCTCCGTTTCCATTGTTTTTGTACAAATGAACACGGTCATTGCCCATATTGGCAAATGCATCTATCCAACCATCATTATTAAAATCTCCCCATACAAGGCTACCACCGGCCGTCATATCCAGATCCCAAGCTTCGCCTTCATTCCTGACAACTGTCCAGTTAACCATATTTTCAGGAGCCAAAGCAAAATCATTGGTAACAAATGCACTGGCTACATTGGCCTGATCCACAGTTTGTACGCCGAAAGTATATTCTCCGGAAGAAAGATTGATCGTAAAAGATGTTTTAGAGATCAAAGGAATGATACCACCACCGATTTTCAATTTACCGGTAGAAAGATCTGCAGGCACATAAGCATAAACCTCGCCGGTTGTTTTATTTTTCACATATACATTATAACGAAGAGCGCTTGCCGGAGTTTCTGCATCAGTAGCAGCAGTCCAAGTCAAAACAACTTTCCCGTTTTCATATTTTACATTGAAATCAGAA
>JAVBMQ010000143.1:0-4763 GCA_031552335.1 Bacteroidales bacterium
AACAAAAATTTCTTTAAGTACACAATCAAAGAATTTAAGGAGGAAAATGATGGCAAGACAGGTATTGTATACAATGATGTGGATATGAAATCCGGTCAGTACCGAAGTAAACAATACTATGGAAAGAGTAATTATTATCATAAAAAAGGTTCGTATTACCATGAAGATATCATATTGAATTCATAGTAAATTATATATGAATCATAAAAAAATGAAAGAAGACGCTTATAATGAGCGTCTTTTTTATTTTATTGTTTAATTTTGTTCCTTTAATCATTTGGTTATATCGATGAAAAAATTGTTATTCCTTTTTCTTGCATTGTGTTTGATCTCCCGGGCAGATGCTCAAATCAATACGGACCGGGTACTGAGTATCGGGCGTAATGCTTTGTATTTTGAAGATTATGTGCTTTCAATACAATACTTCAATCAGGTAATCCGCTCTAAACCCTATTTGGCAGAACCTTATTATTACCGGGCTGTCGCCAAGTATAACCTGGGTGATTTTAAGGGAACGGAAGAAGATGCCACTTTGTGCTTAGACAGGAATCAATTTTTGGTTTATGCATATGAACTGAGAGGCGCCGCCCGTCAGAATCAGGAGAATTATGCCCTGGCTATTGAAGATTATAATAAAGGATTGGAATTTAATCCTGAAAACAGACAACTACTTGTAAATAAAGCAATTGCTCAAATGCAGTTGAAAGATTATGATGATGCCGAACAGGATATCAATTTGATGTTGAAGTATCATCCTCAATATGTACCGGGATATTTATTGCGTTCAGCCATGCACCTGGAAAAACAAGATACGGTAGCTTCCCTGAATGATATAGAGAAAACCCTTTCCATGGATAAATATTATTCTCCGGCATATAACCAGAGATCTGTCGTGTATTTTTATCAGGGAAAGTACAGGGAGGCTTTGGCTGATTTGAATGAGGCAATTCGCCTGGATCCTAAAAATACGGCATATTATATTCGCCGGGGGCTTGTTCTTTATTACATGGAGGATTTGCGTGGAGCCATGAAAGATTATGATATTGTAGTTTCTATGGATGAACATAACCGGGTTGCCCGGTTTAACCGTGGACTTTTACGGGCTCAGGTGGGTGATGATAATAATGCTATCGAAGATTTCAGTGAAGTGATAGGGCAGGAGCCGGATAATTATATGGCTTTATATAACAGAGGCTTGTTGCGTGAACAAATCGGTGATTATAAAGGAGCCCTTGAAGACATCAACCGTGTGCAGGAAGAATATCCCAATTTCATGACGATTTACTATGTCCGTTCTGATATCAAAAAGAAACTGCGGGATTTCAGAGGGGCAGAAAAAGATTATTGGTATGCATATGAGTTGCAACAGAAAATGGATAAGGGTAAATTGCAAAATGTGAAGTCCAGTGATGATAAAACACGGGAAGAATCAGATAAAAGTATTGAAAAATTCAACCGGCTTGTAGTGTATGATAAGGATAAAGAAGAAAAGTCCAATTATTCCAACAGTATCAGGGGGAAGGTGCAGGATAGAAATGTCAGCATTGAACCGGAGGCTTCTTTTATCATGACATATTATGAAAAAACCGGAGATGTGGAACGATCCAAATATTACGATAAATCGGTAGATGATTTAAATAAACAACTGAATCTGAAGATGAAATTGATATTGACTAATGCTGAGGCTCCGTTGACAGATGAACAGGTCGATATGCATTTCAGATCCATCAATAATTACTCTAAAGAAATAGAAGATAATCCGGTAAATGTATGGGCGTATTTTGGCAGGGCCATGGATTATATGGTTTTGCAAGATTTGACATCAGCCATGGAAGATTATTCTAAAGTGATCAGTCTGGATTCTGAATTTTCTCTGGCCTATTTTAATCGGGCCATGATTCGTTATAAACAAATGGAAATTGGAAGTCATGCTTCTGCCGGATCTACGTTGTCCGTGGATATAAAAAATAGCGATCCTGCACTTTCTTCTTCTTCCATAACTATGGATACCCGTGCGAAAGAAAAGAAACAGCAGTACGAATATGAACTTATCATGCGGGATTATGATATGGTGATTAAGTTGAATCCTAAATTTCCGTATGCTTATTTTAACCGGGGGAATATGAAGGCTTCCCTGAAAGATTTTAAAGCTGCTATTGCAGATTACAATGAGGCGATCAGGGTGGAACCAGAATTAGCGGAAGCCTATTTTAACCGGGGGCTGGCTCGCTTATCTCTCGGAGATAATGAAAGAGGCTTGGCTGATTTGAGCAAAGCCGGAGAATTAGGTATTGTAAGTGCATATGCCATCATTAAAAGAATGAGTGCAGAGTAAAAAAAGTTTGTTTGATTGAAAAAACTATACTACTTTTGTACCTTTATTTTTAGAATAATTTAGACTTGATAGATATGATGATAAAAATAACATTTCCCGATGGTTCCGTGAGAGAATATCCGCAAGGAACTACTGCTATGCAAATTGCAGAAAGTATCAGTTCCAGATTGGCACAAGATGTTGTTGCTGCAGGAGTGAATGGTGATACATGGGATTTGACACGTCCGATTGAAACTGATGCTTCCGTTAAATTATACAAATGGGAGGATGAAGAGGGTAAACATGCCTTCTGGCATTCCTCCGCACACTTGATGGCAGAGGCTTTACAAGAGTTATATCCCGGTATTAAATTCGGTATAGGACCGGCTGTGGAAAATGGTTTTTATTATGATGTGGATCCGGGAGACGGAGTTGCTATCAAAGATAGTGATTTTCCGGCTATCGAGGCTAAGATGGCGGAACTGGTTGCTCGTAAAGAGGCTATCGTTCGACAGAATATTTCCAAAGCCGATGCCCTGAAAATGTTTGCCGATAGAGGCGAAACATATAAAACCGAGTTGATTGAGGAATTGGCGGACGGAACAATAACTACTTATTCACAAGGAGTTTTTACAGACTTATGTCGTGGACCTCACTTACCGGATACTTCTTATGTCAAAGCTCTGAAATTGATGTCGGTTGCCGGTGCGTACTGGAGAGGTGATGAAAAAAGGAAACAGCTCACTCGTATTTATGGCGTAACCTTCCCTAAAAAGAAGATGCTTGATGAGTATCTGGTATTGTTGGAAGAAGCAAAAAAACGTGATCATCGCAAAATAGGAAAAGAGCTGGAATTATTTACATTTTCTCAGAATGTGGGACAGGGTTTGCCTTTGTTGTTACCTAAAGGTACTCAATTGCGCCTTAAATTGGAAGAATTCCTCAAACGTATACAGAAGAAATTCGGATATTTGCAGGTAATGACTCCTCATATTGGTGGAAAAGGTTTGTATGTAACTTCCGGACATTATGCGAAATATGGTAAAGATTCTTTTCAACCGATCCATACTCCTGAAGAAGGAGAGGAGTTTCTGTTGAAACCTATGAATTGTCCCCATCACTGTGAAATTTATAAAGCATCCCCACATTCATATAAGGATTTACCTTTGCGTCTGGCCGAATTCGGTACTGTATACCGTTACGAGCAAAGCGGGGAATTGCATGGATTGACAAGGGTTCGTGGCTTTACGCAGGATGATGCACATATCTTCTGCACTCCCGACCAGGTGAAGAATGAGTTTATTAAGGTAATGGATATCATTCATATTATCTTTAAAGCTTTGGATTTCAAAGACTATGAAGCCCAGATTTCTTTAAGGGATCAGGAGAACAGGGATAAATATATCGGTTCGGAAGAAAACTGGGAAAAAGCAGAACGGGAAATTATTGAAGTTTGTAAAGAAAAAGGAATCAATGCCCGTGTTGAATATGGAGAAGCTGCTTTTTATGGTCCGAAACTGGATTTTATGGTGAAAGATGCGCTCGGACGCCGTTGGCAGTTAGGTACCATTCAGGTGGACTATAATCTACCCGAACGTTTTCAGCTGGAATACGTGGGAGCAGATAATCAAAAACATCGTCCGGTAATGATCCACAGAGCTCCTTTTGGTTCTATGGAACGTTTTGTGGCTGTGTTAATCGAACATACTGCAGGAAAATTTCCATTGTGGCTTACTCCTGATCAGGCAGTTATTCTTCCTATCAGTGAAAAGTTTAATGATTATGCTCACCAGATTGCGGCAGAACTCACCAATCAGGATATTCGCGTCATTGTGGATGACAGAAATGAGAAAGTCGGACGTAAAATTCGTGACAATGAAATGAAAAAAATCCCTTATATGTTGATTGTAGGGGAGAAAGAAGCCGAAAATAATGAAATTTCTGTAAGAAAACATGGTGAAGGTGATAAAGGTTCAATGAAAATTACTACCTTTGCAGCGATTTTGACCGAAGAGGTCGAAAAACAAATGAATGATTGGCAATAAAAAATACAAATTTTTAAAACATAGGAGGTTAACTACTATTTATTGAATGAAGAATGACAAATTGAAGGATCAGTACAGAGTAAATGAAAAGATCCGTGTTAGAGAAGTACGATTAGTGGGAGATAACGTTGAAATAGGTGTATATCCTATTGCACAAGCCCTAAAAATTGCTGAAGACCAAGATCTGGATTTGATTGAAATCTCTCCTAATGCCGCTCCTCCGGTTTGTAGAGTTGCCGATTATCAAAAATTTCTTTATCAACAAAAAAAACGACAAAAAGAGCAAAACGCCAAATCGGTAAAAATTGTTGTCAAGGAAATCCGGTTCGGACCTCAAACAGACGATCATGATTATAACTTTAAATTAAGGCATGCGAAAAGCTTTCTTGAAGAAGGCGCTAAAG
>JAVBMQ010000136.1:0-27852 GCA_031552335.1 Bacteroidales bacterium
TTTCATGATATTTCTAAAATTTATAATAATTACTTTCTATTAGACTTTTATTGTTACAAAAATATTCCGACCAAAGGATAATGGACTGTAATTTTTGTTTCATAATATTGTATTTTTGTTACAAAAGAATCTGATTCGGATAAGATTACTTGCGAACAATAATTTTCTTTATTTCATTTGTCTCTTCATTGAATACCCGAACGATATACATCCCATTGTTAAGATTGGATACTGAAATTTGATTATCCGAAGAAGTTATTTTCTCTTTCCGGATCATATTTCCCTGTATGTCAAAAATACAGATATTTGCGGATTTATCAGAGTTAAGTTCTACACAAAAATAATCAGTAACCAGAACAGGATATATTTTTACCTTTTCGGAGGTAATTGTATTTTTGGAGATGGGGTTATCGGGATCATAGTTAAAAATGCCATCAAGGTATTTTAGTCTGTTCTGAAGCCATGCCGACAGATAGGTAAAATGATCTTCTGTGTTTTTATCAAACTCAGACCACGCCATTTTTTCTCTTTCATATATTCCATTATTCTCCAGATATTTATAATTCTCCTGAAACATATTGATTATATTAGGATGAGTGATTACATTTTTTCTTAGTTCCTGCCATCTTCTTTCTGATTGGCAGACAAATCCATTTTCGGAATGATCTTTATTTGCCCTGTCATAAAAACCATTAGATAAGAGGTCGTTATATACATTTACTCTGCTTCCGTCCCAGACAGTGCCAAAAACTCCATCCAGATCCCAGGGAATATAAAAATAAGGTTCATTGACATTGTATCTTCCAATGTATGTGTTTTTGGCTCTGTTGTCGGGAGCCCGTAATAAATTCAGGAAAATGTAATAGTCAACCGCATTTTTCAAATCAAATCGTTCTTTGTATTCCTGTTGAAACTTTGTATTGTCGGATGATACCACAAAACGGACAAATTCATATAGATTATTCCAGTTGATAAGTTCTTCTGGATGCTTGTATTCAAATCCGCCCCAAATAATATTGTTATTGTCATAATCGCTTAATCCTTCAAACAGAACATTATCATCCCAATGCTTACATTGATATAATTCTCCCCGTATGTTTCCATTGTATTTTTTTAATTTGAGTTGTTTCCTGTCTAATCGCTCACTGACACAATAAACTCCTCTGTATTGTCCATTGAGAAATAATTCTGCATATTCCATGTGTACTCCGTTTACTGCGTCTGGTTCCAGAAGTTGATAATAAGGGGTATAGATTTTCATCCATAATTCGTTGCTCGTTTTACTCCTGAGTCTCATAGGTTCATTATACATAGCCTGTAAATTCCAGTCATCATCGGAACGCATGCCTAATAATGAGACATCTCTGGTAATTTTGCCGGCATCGTCTGTCCAGAATTCAATTCTCATTGATTTTTTCGGAAAAGCCAGTGTTGAAACTCCCCTGTACTTTATCCCGATGTTAGAGGTGACTGTTTTTCCATTGCTTTCTACCATTTTGAAATTGGCCAAAACGAGTGGATCTTCTGTAATCCGGTTACTCGTTTTAATGTTGATGACAGGCAATTGTGTAAAATAAAGCTTATAGTCTATATTATAAGAAACCGGTTTTACCAAGTATTCTTTCCCAATTTCAATATTATTCAGGGGCGTAATGAAGGAATAATCTCTGTCTAATCTGATTTTTTCTTTTGATCCCGGGTATGTTGAGTTGATTAAGTCAACATCTTCATTTACAAGAATTATTTTTTTTACATGGTCGATGTTGTACTTGTCGGCCGGAATAATCACTTCCGATGTAGCATAAGTCTTCCATATTGATTTCAGATTATAAGCTTTTAAACTTTTCAAAAAAGTTGTTCCATTGTTTGAAAAAATTTGAATAGTTTTACTGGAATAATGCGGAAAAATCAAAGAACTGATAGCACATTTTCCATCATTGGCAAAAACTTCTATAGAAGATTGGTCAACAAAAATGTGTAGTTTGATTTGCCCGTTTTCAGGAGTAAGAGGAGCATAAACGATATTTGGAAAATCCGTACTGAATGAAACATCTCCTGATTTTCGTCTGTCAAGGTACAAACGGGAGTTTACGACGTCATATCCTACGATAACCTTGAGATTTCCATTCACGCACAGGTTTAATCCGAAATTGTTTCCTTCGGAAACCTCAAAAGTTGCTTCTAGTTCATAATAATTAAAGTCCGGGGTAAATTCGGTGATTTTTTGTACATCCAGGATGGATTTGTCTGCAATGAATGTGCTGTCGGTTCTTAATTTTTTTAATTCCGGAATCGGTTGTTGAATGAGCCGTATCCCTTCAGGGTAAGTTTTTAGAGAAAGTTCCCGGGGTAAAGACTGATGTCCGCGTCCCCAGCTTGTCGGAGTTGAGTTTGCATAAAGCCAATTACTCATCCAGGCCATACAAACGGTACGATCTTCCACATGGTCATAATCCCGGAATGTCCTTGTGGCGTAAAAATCGCTACCATGATCAACAATTAAATTAGCATCATATGCAGGATCTACCTGAAAACCCGACCGACCGTCAAAATCTCCTAAAAAATATTGTGTTTTACCATTGGTTCCGATAATCAATACCCATCTTTTATTATTGCTGTTTCCGTCTATAGGAAGCTGAAATAAATCCGGGCATTCCCACCAGCCTCTGAGAACAGACGATCTGAAACTGTTTAGTAATTCCCAGGACTTCAGATTGGTTGACCGGAAAAACATCACCGATGAGCTCCCGGATTTTGCAATTGCCATGATCCATTGATTATTAGCGTTATCCCAAAAAACAGAAGGATCCCTGAATCCAGTGGCAGTAGGCATTATAGGCTCACCATTGTTATAAAGGTAAAAATTTGTATAATCCGAAGTATATTCGTTACAGATCGATAAAGCCGGCGCTTCCAGTTCTGTGGTTGGATTATGATTCGTAAAGATTGCAATCATCGGAGGGTAAGCTCCAGTTTGAAATCCTCCGGTATTTTTTTTATCAACAACAGCGCTTCCGGAAAAATAATCAAAAGTACTGTGATCGCCATGCATTGGCCAGCTTTTTTCATTCCAATAAACCAAATCTTCCGAAATTGTATGTCCCCACCAAAACAAATGATATTTATTGTTATAGCGGACCAGTCCGTTGGGATCACCTATCCAACCACTTGCCGGACTGAAATGAAACTGCGGACGGTAAAATTCGTTGTATTTTTCCTGAGCCTGGACTGCGCTCATAATCAATGTTGATAATATAATTATTCCGGATATTTTCATGTTTTTTTATTTTATCGGATAAATTTTTATATCTTTCACTATCCAGTTTGCCTTAGGAGAAAAGAAAGTCATGCGGTTGAATATTTCCCGTGGAAAAATTAAACTTGTCATCACAATTTCTCCTTCATTGACAAAAAGTTCGACAGATGCTTTGTCAAAGAACAGACGTATTTTATATTCATTCTTTTTTAATAATGGAGCCTCATCTTGTGAAGCAAAATGATTACTGAAGTCGATCAATCCTGACTCCCTGCGATCCATAAAAAGTTTTCCGAGGTTATGGTCGAAGGTGAAATTCAGATAATCACCTTTTGTATTTGTAAAGCCAAATCCGAAAATAGATGTACCATTCGGTATGATTGACATTTCCAATTCGAAAGTTCCTTTATTATCCGGAAGTAGTTTTTCGATGGATGATTCATTAATTTCAATACGTTGTGTCGGAAATGTGACTTCTCCTTTGCGTAATTTTTCTGTTTCCTGTACCGGATTACTTGCTAATATCAGGTGTTTTCCATTGCTTTTTAATGAAAATTCACGGGGAAGCGTCATGGCGCTACGGAAATTCTTTGTGGGAACAAAGTTGGCATATTCCCAATTGCTCATCCAACCGATGAATAATCTCCTTTCGTCAGGGACATTATTCCAGGTTACTCCGGCGTAATTATCCCGTCCGTAATCGATCCAGAGCGGATAAGGCAAATGATCTGCCTGAAAAGTATTCCCATCAAAATTCCCGATAAAATATTGAGTAGCGCTACCTCCATTTGGTCCGCCGGAACCAATGCTCACCAATAATATCCATTTAGTGCTTCCTTCTGATGTTTTTAATGTAAATAAATCCGGACATTCCCATACACCATTATGCGCTCCGGTACCTTCTCCGAATTCACTGAGTTTTTTCCATTCTTTCAGATCTTTGGAGCCATAAAAAGTAATGGTTTGTGAGGTAGCCAGAGACATGATCCATTGGTTAGAATCTTCATGCCAGAAAACTTTGGGATCACGGAAATCATTTATTTCAGGATCTGTTAACACCGGATTTTTTTTATATTTTTTAAAAGTATACCCACTGTCCAGGCTATAGGCTATGGATTGTGTTTGGCGTTTCCCGGCCGAAGTATAAACTGCAATTAGTGCATCTTTACCGAATCCTGCAGTATTTTCTTTGTCGATCACCGCACTTCCGGAAAAGATATATCCCAGTTCATCAGGAGAAATGGCTACCGGTAAATGTTCCCAATGAATCAAATCTTTACTTACAGCATGTCCCCAGTTCATATTTCCCCATTTATTACCATAAGGATTGTATTGATAAAACAGATGAAATGTATCATTGTAATACACCATCCCGTTAGGGTCGTTCATCCAACCGTATTTGGATGAAAAATGATACTGTGGTCTGTAAACTTCATTGTATTCAAATTCGAAATGATCCGATTCTTTGATATTATTGATTCCATGTTCCGAACTAATGGCATTTGAGAATGTAAGTTTCAGTTCTTTTCCTTTATACTTATCCACGATTAATGGTATCCAATAGTCAACTTTATTCTTTGCCAATCGGATGTCATAACTTTCATTAAACCCTGTTGGGGTAATTTGTGCACGCATTTTTACTTCTTGAGCGTCTTCTTCAATAGGTAGTAATATAAATTTGGTTTTTATATGATACACTATTTCCTTTTTGTTTTTCTTCAGAGAAGGCGTACAACTAAAATTCAGTGTTAATAACATGAAGATGAGTGTGTAAATTGCTGTTTTCATGATCAAATCAAATAAATAGTTATTTTTATTCCCAGTTGTCCGTTCTGAATGGATAGAGCGGAAGTTCCCGTGAGTAACCATCCTTCCACTCTGGATCCCCCCCAGCTACAATCGATAATTCCCACAGGAACATCTAATGCTTTCAGGATAGATTCAGCAAAAAAGAAAGCTGTTGCACTGCATTTGGGAAGATTTTCAGGATTCGACACCATCCATTTACCACGACAGGTTTCCTGAGGTTCCAGAGATACTTTCTGTTCTATCTTCGCAAAGCGCAGACCTTTGTAGTTTGATGCATAGGTAATGATTTCATTTCCTCCGGCAATCGGGTTATTACATAATCCGCCGACAGGCATTTCCATATTGGATTGTCCCGAGCAGAACCATACTTCACCGACCAATATGTTCTGGATTTTTAAAGATTCTCCATCCGAAAATTCAATACTTTGAGGATTGTAAGTGGCTAGCGGAGCAGAAATCCGGATCATCCATTTCCCGTTCTTATCACTTTGGGTTTTGAATGTTTGTGTATCCCATGAAGTTTTTACTGTTACGGCGCTATTGCTTTTAGCCTTTCCCCATAGTTTAACTTCACTGTTTTGCTGTAATACCATGTGATCACCAATGATTTCGGGTAATTCAATTTTGGCTTGCAACAAAGATGTCAACAGGCACCCCATCAAAATTAAAAAAGACTTTCTCATTACTTTTATTCGATTAATTTCCAGTTATTTACCTGATAAAATCCTTTTTTTGAATTATTTTTTACTATTCCTTTCATTTTTCCGGGATCCCAGGAAATAACTGATGATTGAAGAGACGGAATAAACTCACCATTATCTTCATACAGTGTAAATGCTTCCGGATTTTTTCCGTAAATTCTCACCGTAAGATTGCGGCTTTCAATATCCTCTGTGGATGATGTTACTTTTGCTAATGGCAGGATCGTATTTGATTTTACAAATAGGGGTATTCTTTCAATAGGGACATTCATTGTTATGTGTGAACCTCCGGAGTATTTTTCTCCCGTAAAGAAATCATACCAGGTTCCTTCCGGGAAGTAAACTGTTATTTCACCTTGTCCGGCAGTAACTGGAGCTGCCATCAGCTTATCTCCGATCAGGTATTGGCTTACGAGATTATGCGTGTTTTTATCATGGGGATAATCTACAACCAAGGCCCGGAACGGAGGTATACCTTCCTTTTTATATTTTACAAAAGCGGAATGTAAATAGGGGATAAGCTCCATTCGTAGATTGATGATTTCACGGCACATTGCTTCCGTATTTTCCCAATCCGGATCAAATATATCCTGGCTGTTCAGATCGCTTCTGATTTGTTTCCAGGGCGGACTTTTTAAGTACCACCCGTTTACCATAGCCAAAGGAGAAAGGATAACAGATTGTAACCGGCGGATCAGATCATTCTTGTCGGTCGCATGTCTTACTTCCGGACACCAAAGTAAACCACTGAAACCTGCTTGCGCTACGCTGTTTATAAATGTCCGGTGATCATATAAATCGCTATACAATACAAATGGATATGGAGCAGAAAAAGCGCCTGTACTGCGGACGAGACCATAAGTTCGCTGTTGTACTTCATTATAAATATCCATCAATGCATCCTGATAACGTAAGCCGAAAAGCATATGCATTTGCTCTCCGTCAGCCCCGGAAGGGAACCTGGCAAATTCCGGGAAAGACCAGAATCCGGTGAAATCCGAGTTATCACATTCATCTGCTTTGAATCCGGATATGCCTATCTTGACGCATTCTTTAAGTAAATGATTACTGAATATTTGTCTGGCCTGCGGAGTAAGAAAGTCAGGCACAATACCTCCCCATACTTCATACTCTCCGGAATAGGGTAAAAGACTGTCATAGATAGGTGATGAAGGATTCACAAAAGCATGTTGCCACATATTTACACGGAAGTTATCTGCTTTCAATTGTGAGAGCATGCCTGCCGGATCCGGGAATCTTTTTCCCCAGACAAAAGAGCATGAATAAGCATGTGTTTGCCAGTTGGGTTCCAATCCTAATACATCACACGGAATATTTCTTTCCCTGAACTCTTCGGACATGGCAATCATTTCATCTTGTGTGTAATTTGAGCGTACACGGTACCAAAAACCAAGTCCCCATCTTGGAGGAACAACGCCTCCTCCTGAATAGAGGTTATATCGTGCAATAGCATCCTTCATGGTTGGTCCGCCAAATACTAATACCCTGACACCTTTGGCGCGCGGAATTTCTATTATTACTTCACTGTCCTGGTGCATCCCTAATCGTTCATAAGGCCATTCCAGGGTATTCCAACCATCTTCAACAGATGTGGCAGGCATTATGGCTTCAGAAGAGGAGGCCGGTTTTTTCTTTTTGTTGCCCAGATAGAACGTCATATAACGGGCATTGTCGATGAATATGCCGTAACCTTCGGTAGTTACGTAAAATGGGACCGGAGCATGGGAATCCCCCGTGTCTAATTCCGGATCTGCATTGACACGCAACAATTTCTTGCAGCCCCGCAGTTGAAAACCTTTCATTTGCAGGCCGAGTCCGTAGATCATTTCATCTTTCCTGACGGGAATGCGAACCAATACCCCACGATCGGTAATTTCGGCAGTTGGAGTCAGCGGACAAGTCAAAGAAGAAGGGAGGGTTGCAATTCCCTCCATATCAGGAGTAAAATCACGTGTGCTCATAGGAGTTATTTTATCCGGTGCACCAAAAGAAAAAGCCCATATTCCCGGATAATTTACATCCTTAACTTCTTTTATTTGAGCTGTTAGAGAATAACAAATTAAACAAAAAATTAAACAAATATTTTTTCTCATATTTTTAAAAATTGAAGATTGTCAATGAAATTAAATGATATCTATTTTATTGCATACACTACCATATCTGTCAGCTTGACTTGTCCTCCTTTTGTATCGAATATCATCTTATTGAAAGGAGAAGACGGGAAGAAAATATTGGTTTGGACAGTTTCCCCTTCATTGATGAATAGTTCGGAAGAGGCTTTGTCTATCAAAAGTCTTATGTTGTATACCTTTCGCTGTGAGAGAGGTGCAATAATTGGTTTTGTGTAGAATTTCGTAAAATGGGTGTTTCCGCTTTGAGAACGGTCGACCGTTATTGTCTCTTGTTTGGGATCGAATGTAAAGGATAATGTTTCTTTCTGATCATTCGATAAAGTGAAACTGAATGGAGCTTCAGAAGATGGAGTAAGAGTCATTACAATATCGTAAGCGCCGTTGTTGTTTTCTAAAAGTTTATCGACAGAATATGAATTCTTTATGTTTGTATCATTAATCTTGTGGTTTAAACTTCTCCTCTCTTCGATCTCTTTTACAGGATAACTGGCCAGCATTAGATGCTTTCCATTATCTGTGAGTCTGAGTTCACGGGGTATAGTCATCGCATTGCGGAAATGCTGTGTAGGTACAAAATTTGCATAATCGTGATTACTCATCCAACCCAGGAAAATAGTTCTTCCATCCGGTACATTGCTCCATATTACACCCGCATAATTATCGCATCCGTTGTCTACCCAAAGCGGATAAGGAAGCGGGTCTGCTTTGAATGTCCGGCCATCAAAATTTCCTATGAAATATTGAGTAGCGCATCCGCCATTAGGCGCACCCGGGTTGATACTGACTAACAATACCCATTTTTCTGTTCCGTTATCATTCAGGGGAAACAGATCCGGACATTCCCAAACACCTCCGTGGGCTCCTATGTTTTCGCCGAAACTACTTAACTTGTCCCAATTTTTTAAATTTTTTGAACCATAGAATGTTATGGTTTGACCTGTTGCCAGGGTCATTATCCATTGCTTGGTTGGTTCATGCCAACGCACCTTGGGATCTCTGGAGTCAACAAAAGAAGAATCTACCCAAACCGGATTCTGATCATAAGCTTTGAAAGTAGTTCCATTGTCGGAACTGTAAGATATACTTTGTATCTGATAACCTTTGAAAGAGGTGTATACTGCTACTACAGCATCATTTCCGAAACCAGCTGTATTGTTTTTGTCAACTACGCAGCTTCCGGAGAATATGGCTCCTAAATGGTCCGGTGCAATGGCTACAGGCATGTGTCTCCATTGACATAGATCTTTTGATACCGCATGTCCCCAGTGCATGTTGCCCCAGCGATTTCCATAAGGATTGTATTGATAATACAAATGATATTCTCCGTCTTTCCAGAACATTCCATTAGGATCATTCATCCATCCATAAGGAGGAGAGAAGTGATAAACCGGCCGGAAAGGTTCATTATAATCCAATTCGTAAGTATCCGATTGTGTAATTTTATTGATGGCTGTAGCATTGGTTAACATATAATCAAATATAAAAGTAAGGTTTTTAGCTTTGTATCTTTCGACATTGACCGGTACCCAGTAATCTATATCATCTTCAGCCAATCTTACCATAATAGGTTCAAATATAGGTTTCCCGTCAGACTCAATGGAAAGCCTGTATTCCCGTGCTTTGTCTTGTATGGGAAGGAGGATATATTTTTTGTTCACTTTCTTGTTTATGGTATAATTGGAATTAAAGCTTTCCTTCTTTTTATTACTCATTTCTATCTGATCCACAAGTGTATGTCCCCATCCACCTTGTTGTTCATCTACGATACGGATCTTCGCTTTTTTTTCTTTGTATTCTTTTACATCCCAGGATATCCGGTTCAGTTCTTCTATAGGAAATAACGGGGCGCTTTTTCGCACACTTTTGTTATCAACCAACAGTTCTATATATGTTCCCGGATGATTTCCTCCACCCATCAGAAAATTGACATAATCACGTTGTATGGTGAATGTATATGACAGAAGGCTTCCTGTTGTGTTATCTCCTCCGTGGAAGCTATTTACACATCTTTTTCCCAGATATCCTGTAACTTCGTTTTGATTGTCTACTGCACCTTCTACAGGGCCATTTCCGAAGGCATCACCTTTTACAGTCCAGGCTCCATAAGGACTTTGACTGAAGTCTCCTGTAAAATCGAAATCTTCAATTATAATGTCTTTCGAAGCACAAGCGGAAAGCAGAATAAGGATACATCCCAATGATATGATTGTTTTTTTTATCATCATGAAAGAATTATTTCCCATACTCAGGGTAGTCTCAAATATATCTTTTTACCACCACGGATTTTGCACTAAAGTCTGGAGATTTTTATTGATCTCGTTTTGAGGAATAGGAAAAAGGAAGTGTTGTTTTTCAAAAACACGGTCTTCAACTTTCATGCGCACGTAATATTTGGGATCGGTAGCATTTGCACCTGCCATGATATCCATACTTGTGATGGTTTTTCCCATTGATTCGGGCTCTTTCCAGCGGCGGACATCAAACCAGCGATGTGTTTCAAGCGCTAATTCAACCCTGCGTTCATGATGTATTTTTGCCCGCAATTCTTCAATAGACAAGTTGGCTGGTAAACCAGGCAGGCCTGCACGGTCACGGACTGCATTTACATATTTACGAACATCCGGAACATCTCCCTGAGCTTCAAATAATGCTTCAGCATAGTTTAGGTAAATTTCTGCCATTCGGAAATATACAAAACTTTTTGGTCTCCTGATATGCGATTGGGCGCTGCGATAACTTTCATCAACAAGTTTTCTCATCAAATACCCCGTTTTACAATAATCCGAACCTGCGCGTGATTTTCCGTCTTTTCCTCTGAAATAAAATTGAAGCTGGCTGTTTTTCCATTGTTGCAAATTAAAATTAATACTTGCATAGAAACGGGGTTCACGTCCTGCATACATACTCCAGATACCTGCCGGATAATATTTCCCACTCAAATCTGCAGCCCTTTCTTCTTCAGTAATGAAGTGGTCTTCAGAATACCCCGACTGAGGATTGATTATAGGCTGCACACCATCTTCATCGGCATAACCTACAATCGGAGTTGATCCATCGGCCATCTCATATGCATCTACCAGGTTCTGGGTTGGATTATAAATAGAAGCTGACGTTGGGAAACTTACAGGATCTGCACACTGGTCAATATGTATATATTCCCCTTCATGTTTCCAAAAGAGCCATTCCTTGTTGTAGAATTCCTGCCAGATATTAAAATAATTATTATAAGGATCACCATCAGCAGCATAATAGAGCCCGTAACCTTCTGCTTCTGCTTTTGTAATACATTCGAGTGCAGCATCAGCGGCTTTTTGCCAGATGGATTTATCGGGTTCTCCTGAAGGAACAAGTGATTCTCCGGTCAGATTTTTGAAATCAGCATAATCAGGATTTCCATTCCACAAAGGACTGGCTGCATAAAGCCATACGCGCGATTTGAGCGCCATCGGAGCTATCAGCGTTATCCGTCCTATATCGTTATTGATACGTTTCGGATATTCTGCCAGGTATGTCATTGCACGATCACAATCATCAGAAATAAATTGGGCACATGCTTGAACCGGCGAACGTTTGAATACGGTATAATTATCATCTGTTTTTATTGAATGATCAAGTAAGACAATGGGTCCGTGTGTACGCATCAGTAAAAAATGGAAGAATGCACGGAGGAAATATACTTCACCACGCCAGGAATCTTTTTCTTTTTGTGTGGCAGGTACCTCGTCCAAACGTTCAAGCATAAGATTACATTCACGAATGGCAATATAAGATTGTTCCCAAATAGGACAATCAGAGACGTTTGTCGAATTCCATGCCCCACTGTTAAGAAAGTGTGTATAAGAACCACCAAATGCGATTTCCATTTCATCACTTCCGGCAACAAACGGATTTGCATTAAACTTGCCCTCAAACCACATATCGCATACATTCGATTCGAATGGCATACGAAAGTATATATTTGACAAGAAACCTTGTGCATAAACACGATTCGAAAATACATCATCGAGGGTTAAATCACCTGTAGGCTGCTTGTCGAGATAATCTTCACAGGAAGAAAAAACCCCTGTAAGAATGATCATTAGGATTAACATCGATTTTGAGTATTTCATATTATTATTTTATTTATTATTGTTGATTTATTATTGCAAATCTTAAAAATCAATTTGTGCACCAATATTCAATATCATTTGTTTGGGATAGGTTCCTGTCTGACCCATTTCCGGATCCATGATCTTGATTTTATCCCAGACAAAAAGATTCATACCGTTTGCAAAGATCCGGATGCTGTAAATTCCGATTTTGCCGGTAAGGAGTTTGGGAAAAGTATAACCCAGTTCCAGGTTTTGCAGGCGCAGGTAAGATGCATCGCGCATGTAAAATGTGGAGGTACGGTAATTATTGGGATTATTTCCTGCAATTACAGCCGGATATTTGGCATTGCTGTTATCTGCAGCTCCCGGAATCCATCTATTATCGTAGTATTCGCGGAAAATATTATAGGCCGGATATTCCAGGTAATAAGGCATCATTCCGGCTCCGTCGAGGAAGATGGAACGGTTACTTGCTCCATTGAAGAATACGGTGAGGTCAATACCTTTATATGAAACGTTACCTCCGAATCCGTACATGATTTCCGGTGTGTTACCATAACCGATAGCTGTCCGGTCGTCATCGTCTACAATGCCGTCATTATTTTGATCCTTATATTTAATATCACCTGCACGCACAACCGTTTGAAATGTTTGTTTCGGAATTGTTCTTTCAGCATCTGTTATTTCACTGTTTGCTACTTTTATATCTTCTGCCGCTATGGTTGCAATCTCATCTTCAGTGAATAATCCGAGTGCATTGAGGCCCCAAACTTGTCCCCAGCGATATCCGCGAGCATCCAGATACTCATATTTTTGCGTTGGCATATCATTTTCCAGTACTTCATTCCGTGCAAAAGAAAATGTGCCATACAATGAATAATGCAATCCGTAGGAAGTTGTTTTGTTTATGTCCAGTCTGCCGTCAAATCCCTTATTTTCCATTTTTCCGAGATTACCCCAGGGAATTGAAGTCCCCAGATAGCCTGCAAAAGTGGGTACGCTTTGGCGTTGCAGAAAAATGCCACTACGATTTTCATGGAAAAAATCGGCGCTTATACTCAGGAAATTATTGAAAAATCCCAGGTCCAAACCGATGTCTGTTTTTGTTGCTGTCTCCCAGGTTACATTTTCGGAACCTATTTTCCCTTCTTCATACCCTTTATCCCAACTTTGGGCGCTGCCCCAGGGATAGCCACTGGCAGCTTTATTGATAGTTGTCAGGTAGGCGAAGCGTGTTCCCATATAATCATTTCCTACCTTTCCGTAAGAACCACGGATTTTTAGGTTACTGATAAAGTCAACTCCCCAGAACTTCTCATTAGAAAGTACCCAGCCGGCAGAAAAAGCAGGAAAGAAACCATAACGATGCCCTTTTTTAAAGTTTTCAGAGCCGTTATAGCCTATATTGAATTCACCGAAATAACGGTTGTTGAAGTTATAAGCAAACCGTCCGGCCAAGCCTTGATAACGATGCGGAATGTTTTCCAATTCGTTGCCGGCAAGCATATTGATATTTTCCTGGCGATTGAAAATCAAAAGTCCGCTGACTCCATGAGCGCCGAAGGTGCGATCGTAATTTAATCCTAAATCCATATAAATCTGGCGTGTAGCTGCAGAGGCGGTTGTTGTAACCATTGCTCCTGATGCAGTCGGATCTATTACTTTATATATTTCTTCTCCTGTATCCGGATTTATTCCTTCGTATTGTTTACGGATATAATTGATTTTCCGGATTGTAGAAGCCTGATTATAATTATCGAATGAAAATTTTCCGGAAATAGAAAGTCCTTTCGTTAATAAACGAGACATGTCATATTTTGCACTGAAAGTTCCTTGTAGTGTATTGATATACATTGTAGTATATCCGCTTTGTGTGGCCATTGCCCAAGGATTTAACTGGGTTGCCGTACCGCTGATAGAACCGTCAGGATTATGTAATGGCATATCGATAGGAGAACTATATTTTGTCCATGCATGAATCTCGTTTGCAGCTTCCCCCGGATAGTTACGGTTTTGAATAGAAGAACTTAGTCCTAATGCAACTACCAGTTCTTTGGTAACATTTACATCTATATTAGAAAGCAGATTGTAGCGATTCAACCGGGTATTGGTATTATAATCAAGAGACTTATCTCTCTTATATAATCCGCTTTCACCTGCGTAACGTGCACTGATGTAGTATCTTACCAATTCGCTACCTCCTGTGATATTCAGTGTGTTGATCGTTTGATCGGCAACTGTATTGTAAACAGCATCCGTCCAGTTCACATTTGGGTAAAGATAAGGATCCGAACCATCTCGAAATTTTTGTATTTCTTCTTCTGTCCATGGCAAAGGTTTACCCTCATACTGAGAAGCTTCATTCATTAAAGAAGCATATTCCCAGCCTTCAATATAATCCGGGAAACGCATTCCGATACGATTCCCATATTCCGTACGGAATGAAACCTGTGCTTTCCCGGCTTTTCCTTTTTTAGTTGTTATGAGAATAACACCATTGGCGCCACGTACACCATAGACAGCTGTAGCTGAGGCATCTTTAAGTACAGACATTGATTCTACATCCTGTGGGTTGACAAAATTGATATCACGCTCTATTCCGTCTACTAATATCAACGGCGACGCATTTGTCCAGGTACCTAAACCACGCACGTAAATACTTGATTCCGTACCGGGTTCGCCGGAAGATGATTGTGTCATTACTCCTTGCAGTTGTCCTCCGATTGCATTGGATAAGGTAACTACCGGAATGGATATAATATTTTCCATCGGAACGGTTGAAATAGCGCCGGTGACAGAAACTTTCTTCTGGTGTCCGTATCCTACTACCACTACATCTTTCAATGTTTGGGTTTCTTCGCGTAAAACCACATTGATTGTTGATTTAGAAGCAATTTCGATTTCTTGTGTTTGATAGCCGATATATGAAAATACCAGTTCTTTATCCTCCTGATCGACTTCTATAGAATATTGTCCGTTTATATCGGTGATTGTACCCTGTGTTGTACCTTTTGCCACAACTGTAACCCCGGTCAGGGATTCCCCTTCTACGTCAACGACAAGTCCCCGGATGTTTCGCGAAAATGAAATAAAGGTTGTTGTGAAGATAAACAGCAACAACAATAAAATTTTTATTTTCATAATAAATCATGATATTAGAATGAAAAACCAACAGATCTTAAAAAGCTATTAACTTTTGCGGTTGAAAATGGAGGCGTGCCAAAAGTCATTTAGCTTCGTGGCCTTTTGACACACCCTGTTATTTATGTTTATTTTGTAAACTTAAGATTGAAATCCCTGTTGTTTGCAGTTTTTAAGTTGAGAAGATATACCCCTTGGGGAAGATTTGTTACATCGATTCCGGAGGCGATTTGATTTGCGTCGAATTGTCCGGTAAGCAGACCAGTCATGTTGTATATTTTAGCAGATTGAAAGTTGTCTCCATTTACAAAAATATGATTGTCTTTTACAGACAGAGAAATATCACTAACAACTGCATCAGTGATTCCGGTAGATGCTCCTCCTAATACGTTCAATGCATTTTCCGTCAGACGTTCGATATTGTGTTGAAAAGGATTTAGAATTTCAGAATTTTGATTCCATTCATAAATACCTAATCCGATTGTAATTGCCTTACCCTGATAATCTCCCTGTGGATCCCAGAGAGCTATGGGTGCGCCAAAGTAATCGCCGATACCATCCATTGTAGCCAATGGTGTTACTGCATAAGCATCATACATAGCAGCATATTTTCCGAAGTTTGCATTGTCGAAACCCTCCATACCTGAATTCCAGTAGCAGTAATGATTTTCTCTCCAACCCGGAGCGATTAACGGATAAACATTACATGGAGCTACACCATTATACCCTTCGTCGCCAAAGATAGCAATGGCATCTGTTAAACCTTCATAAAGAGGGTGATCCCAATAAGAAACGGTGGAGGTAACAGATTCTCTGCCGAAAAAGGTTTGCATATATGAATTCCAGATTTCTTCATATCCTTCATCTTCATAAACAGACCAATCCTCAAAAGAGTCTTCAAACCTGCCTAAAAGGCTTATATACTTGTAAGCATGATTGGTAAGGAGGAAATTTCCACCTGCTTTGTAATAATCAGTGAGAGCTGTAAGTACAGAAGGTTCAGTTAGCGCTTCCGGAAAATTAGTAAAGCCATGTAACCGGTCGACCGCTAACCAAATAACTTTGAATTGGCTTAGATCAGTAGTCCCGATCTCAGATACAGGTAAAAAACTACCACCGTAAACTTCAACAAACCAATACCCTGCTTCGGCTTCATCATCATCACCATTTTCCTGCAAGTCCCTCAAAGAGGAATGAGTACTTAAGAATGCTGCTTTTTTCTGAGCACTTATGTTTACAGTAAAGCATACAGATACCAACATAAGCAATAATAATTGAAGGAAATCTTTTTTCATGATTTTTAAATTTTAAATTAAACCATATTATACTACTAAATCATTATTCAGATTTATACTACAAATGTATTATCGTTGGAAAGGGAAGACTGTAAAAAATGTTTCATAGTGATGTGATTTTGTTTCATCATTATGAAAATTTTTTTAATTAAGGATTGGTTTATGCATGAAAAAAGAACTTTTAATCAAAAGTCAGGATGACTTCAAAATAATGCTATTTATTCTCTCCCGTTGTTTATTAAAAAATAACAGTCGTTGAACTTCTCCGCTTTGCGTGATATAGGTTGAATATTTTATCAGTGAGTCTATCCAGAGTTTATGATTCTTTATAATCTGCTTGTCTGTACAAGAAAGAAAATTGAGTCCATATGCTCCTATGCCGCAAGCTTCGAAGCCATTTCCTTTGATGTAATTATAAGATGCATCAAAATAACTATTGGTGATATAGATTGAAACAGGGGCGCCATTATTAAATTTGCCGTTTGCTGCTATGTTTTCTAACTCATCAATAATGAGGAGTTCTTGTTGTTTTAAAATTTCAACATCCTCTTTAGAGAGAAGACCGATTGTATAAAAGTAAAAAAGGTCTTTGTTTATGGCATTGAAAATAAAATCATTCAAGATATATGTGGTTGCAACCTGTGTGGTTGCGCTAATATATGCCTCGAATAGCTGTTCAAATTTCAGAGGAATAACTACATCTGAGAATGCCATATATTTTGTGTCAATGTGTAATAAGTTGAGCCATTTGAAAAAAGAGAGTTTAGTGAATTCCTTATGTTTGAATTGGAGTGTAGGAGAAAGTGTTTTTCCCACAATATAAGTATGAGCCTGTGGATCTGTTTTTATATAGTTGAAAAAACTCATTATCTCTGTCAGGGTCTGATAATATGCATCCATTTGAGTATGGCATGTAAAAGGGGTGATATGAAATGAATGTTTATCTCCCGAACTTTCTTCAATCAGATTATCTATTGAAATTCCTAATTTTTTGGATAGATTAATTGATTCATCCAGAGTTAGTTGTATTTCTCCTCGCAATCGGCGATAAGCTCCTTCTTTGCTTATTAAAAGCAGATCCGTTAATATATTTGCCAGGTTTTCACCATCGTTTAATGTTGATTTTAATACAGAAATCAATCCATCATGTATACTTGACATAAGTGTTGATATTACAATTTTTATTATAAATTATATCTCAGATTGTATGTAATATTTCCCTTTGTTGATTAAAGAAAATAGTACTTTGTAATTTACCGCTTTTTGAAATCAGGGTTGAATGGGCTATAAGAGAGTTGATCCATTCTTTCTGATGTTCACAAATGGCAGAGTCACTACAGTTCAGTTGATTGATTCCATACAAATATATGGTTGCTATATTAAGATTTGTGCTTTCCATATAACTGTAACTACCATCAAAGAAAGCGTTGGATATAAATATCAATACTTTTTTCCCGGTTTTGAAAACCCCGTTTTTGGTTAATACTTCCATGTCATTCAACATAGAGAGGATTGCTTGTTTCAATTCTGCAACTTCATTGGGATTAAGTAGCCCTATCGAAGTAAAATATTGTATGTCGTTGATTAAAGATAGGATAATCTCATCTCCAAAAATAAAGCAAGTATCTACATGCATGGATAACTCAAGTATTTCTTGTTGTATTTCCAGTATTTTTTGAGGGATGACTACATCCTGCAATTGTTTTGCTTTTCCAAAGGTATATGAAATCTGATAAAACCATTTAAAGAATGCATATTTGGAGAGAATCTGATATTTAAAAAAGAATCCGAAAGGTAAAGTGTTGCAGGCGTAATAAAAGTAACTCCCGGGATCTTTTTTTACTTGTTTGTATACAGATAAGCATCTTTGCAGTAAGTCATAATATTTGTTGAAAGGATCTTCTGAGAATAATTGTTTGATGTGGAACATATAAATACTTTTTTTATCTATTCCAACCAAACGATCTATCGATAGATATAATCTTTCCGATATACGGGAAGCCTCCGCTAATGAAAAAGGGATGTCTCCTCTTAATCTTCTGTAGGCGGCTTCTTTGCTCATCGGGAAAATGTGTATAAGCGTATCAACAACATTTTCTCCTTCGGGAGTATTGTTTTTCAGGGCTTCAATCAAATGGCCATGAATAGTCCTTTGCATAGCATAATAAATATAATGTACGGATCCGAAACTTTTAAAATAAAACAGACTTGTAAAAACACATCAAAGGTATGTTTTTTTTTACATGAATGTTTCTTTTTTTTTTATTTTTTTAATGAATTTTTTTGTGCCGGTATTTAACAAAATATTTTCTGGATTGTTATTAAAGAGAAATATTTGAAAGGGGAAAGTTCGTTTTTCGTGTTTCTTTATTTTTATCATTATATATATTGCACATTGATTAAATTTGTATGTAAATGGATAATCCTTCATTAGAGGTAATTGGGGAGATAAAAAAACGTCTGCCTGACGGTGTAAGCCTCATTGAATTTTTTATGGAAGTGGTTGCTTTAAGGAAAGAAGCAGCTTATCGTCGTTTGAGAGGAGAAATACCTCTTTCATTAGTTGAGGTCAAAAAAATTGCAGTAGCATTGAATCTCTCTCTTGATGAATTATTTCGAGTAAAGAAAGAAGGAACATATACTTCCAGTATTGTCAGAATGAATGGGGGGAATCTGATAGACGCTTATTGTAAGACAATAGAAAATATTGTCAGTTCAATGAAATTTGTGAGAACGGATCCTCATGCTTTCTTATATTCTGCAATTAATATATTACCCAATTCACATTTATTCAAATATCCTGTAATTTCGAAATTTAGATTGTTCAAATGGGTTTATCAATCTCATAAGACGCCGAACCCATTGAAAATGTCGGAGATTGAAATTTCTCCCCGCGTAAGATATCTGGAAGAAAATTTTTTAGTAGAGCTACAACAAATAGCTACCCACTTTGTTTTTATCAGGGAGTTGTTTGGACCGTTCTTTAGTGATATTCAATATTTCATGGAAATAGGTTTGCTTACAAAAGATGAGCTTGATCTGTTGAAGGAAGAAACTTATTGTTTATTAGACGATCTGGAAAGAGATATTTCTGTCGGAGAGACAATCTATGGAGCTCCTTTATTTGTATATCTGTCGAATACTTATTTTGACTCTAATTATATTTATGTGGAAGGGAATGGATTCAAAGCATCTTCCCTCAATGTTTTCGGGATGAATTATCTTTCTTCCGTTGAGAACGAAATCTGTAATGACACTAAAGATTGGATTGAATCATTGATGAAGTATTCCACTCTGATATCAAAAAGCGGAGAAGTGGAAAGGATGCATTTCTTTAATTTACAAAGAGAGATGCTGAGTCAGAGTAAATTAAAAAATTTGTTTGATACTTATCTGCAGAGTGTTCGTTTATAAACCATATCAAGATGAAAAAATATTAAAATGTTTGTTTCTAATAAAAATATTCATACCTTTGATGCATAATTGAGAACAAAATGTATCAAATGATAAATACAAATAATTGGTGGTGGCGCTTACAACGTAAAAAGTTTGTGAGTTAGAATGCCGTATTTGTATTTGAAATAAAAATATAATCAATAGAAAAAGGTCTGTCGTACTCACGACAGGCCTTTTTTAGTTTTAAATTCAATCAAAAAAAGTAAAATGGGAAGTTTTAATGTCGACAAGGAAGGTTATTATGGAGTTTTTGGAGGTGCTTATGTCCCTGAAATTCTGCATAATAATGTGGAAAATCTCAAAAAAGAGTATTTGAATATACTGAATGATCCTTCATTTAAGGAAGAGTATGATGACTTGCTGAAAAACTATGTAGGAAGGCCTTCTCCGTTATATTTTGCACGGGGACTTTCGGAGAAACATCATTGTAAAATTTATTTGAAGAGGGAAGACCTGAATCATACCGGAGCGCATAAAATCAATAATACCATCGGACAGATTATTTTGGCCAGACGCTTGGGAAAAACCCGCATTATCGCAGAGACAGGGGCTGGTCAGCATGGTGTGGCAACAGCTACGGTTTGTGCCCTGATGAATATGCAATGTGTTGTTTATATGGGGGCTGTGGATGTGGAACGGCAGAAACTCAATGTTCAGAAAATGAAAATGCTGGGAGCTACTGTTGTTCCCGTAACAAGTGGTAATATGACACTGAAGGATGCTACCAATGAAGCGATTCGTGACTGGTGTTGTAATCCGGTGGATACACACTATATCATCGGTTCTACAGTAGGTCCGCATCCTTATCCGGATCTGGTTGCCCGTTTGCAATCGGTGATCAGTGAAGAAATAAAAAATCAGTTGATAGAAAAAGAAGGCCGGAATTATCCGGACTACCTGATGGCTTGCGTTGGAGGTGGAAGTAATGCCGCAGGAACAATATATCATTATGTTGATAATTTGAAAGTTAATATTGTTTTAGCTGAGGCTGCAGGTAAAGGAATTGATACGGGGATGTCGGCTGCGACCATTCACCTGGGGAAAATAGGAGTGATACATGGAAGTAAAACTTTGATCATGCAGACAGAGGATGGACAGATAGAAGAACCTTATTCTGTTTCCGCAGGATTGGATTACCCCGGTGTTGGTCCTATGCATGCCAATCTTGCCCTTTCGGGACGTTCGGAGGTGCTGGCCATAACAGATGATGAAGCGCTTGAGGCAGCCTTTGAATTAACAAGCTTGGAAGGAATTATTCCTGCTTTAGAATCTTCTCATGCTTTGGCTGCGCTCAATCACAAAAAGTTCAAACCGGAAGATGTTGTGGTGTTGTGTCTTTCGGGTAGGGGGGATAAGGATATGGAAACGTATGTGGGAATTTTGAATTACTATGAGAATAAAGGTTAATACGGTTATGCGCAAGGTGTTGGCTGACTTGCAGACACCTGTAGGGATTTATTTGAAGATGAGGGATTTGTATCCGGAATCGGTTTTGCTGGAGAGTTCTGATTTTCATGGTGGAGAGAATGCTTATTCGTTCATAGGATTGAAACCGGAGGCAAAATTCCGGCTTGAAAATAATGTGATTACGAAGCAATATCCGGGAGGAATTCAGGAGGAGTTGCACGTGGGCCAATCGGTTTCCGTGGCAAATGAACTGAATGATTTTATTCAATCTTTTGTTTGTGATGAGTTCGATAAATCTTTAGATATCAATGGTTTTTTTGGATATACTTCATACGATGCCATTTCTTATTTTGAAAAGGTAAAAAAAACAGAAAAAGAGATTGATTCGTTTGCTGTTCCGGAAATGCTGTATATTTATTATAAATACATTATTGTTGTAGATCATTTCCGGAATGAAATGACTGTTGTGGAAAATCTTTTTGACAGTGAAGAGAGTAGGATAGAGGAGATTTTGCATTTGTTGGAAAACCGCAATTTTGCTGTTTATGATTTCAATCTGCAGGGAGGCGAATCATCTCCGATTACCGATGAAGAATATATGGAGATGGTAAGCAAAGGAATCAAGCATTGTAAACGGGGTGATGTTTTTCAGATTGTGCTTTCCCGCCGTTTTCAGCAGGCCTTTTCCGGAGATGATTTTATGGTATACCGGACGCTTCGTTCTGTAAATCCTTCTCCTTATTTGTTTTATTTTGATTTTGGTTCTTTCCGTATTTTTGGTTCTTCTCCGGAAACGCATTGCCGCATCAAACGGGGTAAGGCATCTATCGATCCGATTGCCGGGACTGTGAAAAGAACGGGTGATGAATTGCAGGACAGAGACTTGGCGGATATACTGGTACATGATCCGAAGGAAAATGCCGAACATGTAATGTTGGTGGATCTGGCGCGCAATGATTTGAGTCGTAACACGACCCATGTGAATATAGAATTTTATAAAGAAGTACAGTATTATTCCCATGTGATTCACCTGGTTTCCCGTGTCAGCGGAGTAGTTCCTCCGGAAAGTAATTCGATCCGCATTTTTGCCGATACTTTTCCGGCAGGAACATTATCCGGAGCGCCTAAAATCCGGGCCATGGAACTGATCAGTGGAATAGAAAAGCATGACAGGGGATTTTATGGCGGTTGTATCGGATTTATAGGATTGAATGGTGATCTGAATCAGGCTATTACAATCCGTTCTTTCCTGAGTAAGGGGAATGTGCTTTATTATCAGGCAGGAGCAGGTATTGTCAATCAATCACGGGAAAAAGCAGAATTGGAAGAGGTAAATAATAAATTGGGCGCTTTGAAAAAGGCATTGGACTTAGCAGCAAAAAAGAGATGAAAATACTGGTTTTTGATAATTATGATTCTTTTACCTATAACTTGGTTTATCTGGTGAAAGAGTTGGGATATGTAGATGTGGATGTTTGTAAGAATGATGAAATATCCTTGCAGGATGTAGAAAAGTATGATAAAATTATCTTATCTCCCGGACCGGGTATTCCTTCCGAATCGGGCTTGTTACTTCCTCTGATCAGGCATTATGCTTCTTCAAAAAGTATATTGGGTGTATGCTTGGGACATCAGGCAATAGCCGAAGCTTTCGGAGCTACCCTGATCAACCTGGATGAAGTGTATCATGGCGTTGCTACTCCCATCCGCTTAATAAGCAGAGATGTGATTTTTGATAGTTTACCATCGGAAATAGAGGTGGGGAGATACCATTCCTGGGCAGTAAGTAATCTGTGCCTGCCGGAAGAGATTGCCGTAACTGCAGTGGATGCCGAAGGACAAATCATGGCTCTCCGTCACCGGGAATATGACGTACATGGAGTGCAGTTCCATCCGGAGTCTGTTTTAACTCCATTGGGAAAAACCATCATAGCGAACTTTTGTCAATTGTCAATTGATAATTGATATTTTTTTTACGCCTGTTAAAAATTTAATTATCAATTGTTTATGAAACAAATTTTATACAGATTATTCGCACACGAATATCTGACCAAAGAAGAAGCCAAAGAAATCATGATCCGCATGTCGGAAGGGGCATACAGTGAAAGTCAGGTAGCAGCATTTATTACTGTGTATCTGATGCGTAGTATCAGTGTGGATGAGATCCTCGGATTCAGGGAGGCTTTACTGGAAATGCGGGTCAGTGTAGATGCTTTGCGTCCGTATAATCCGATCGATATTGTGGGAACGGGTGGAGATAATAAGAATACCTTCAACATTTCGACTACCACTTGTTTTGTACTGGCCGGAGCAGGCTATAAAGTTGCCAAACATGGTAATTACGGGGCTACATCGGTGAGTGGAGCTTCCAATGTGATGGAAATACATGGGGTAAAGTTTACACAGGATATTGATCGCCTGGAATGTTCCCTGGAAAAAACAAATATAGCCTATTTACATGCTCCGTTTTTCAATCCGGCGTTGAAAACAGTAGCTCCGGTACGTTAGTGTTTTGCTGTGCGTTCTTTTTTTAATATGTTGGGGCCTATTGTTAACCCTTTGATTCCCGAACGGCAAATGTTAGGTGTATACGATCTGAAGATGGCCCGTTTATATCATTACATTTATCAGCATACTTCTTGTGACTTTTCTATAGTCCATAGTCTTGGCGGATATGATGAAATATCCTTAACCGGTCCATTCAAAGTAATCAATCGTCAGGGTGAAAATATCTATACTCCAGAAGAATTAGGATTCAAAACTTGCCGGGAATGTGATTTGGATGGAGGAAATACCGTACAGGATGCTGCGAATATATTTGATGATGTCTTGAATAATACCGCCACTGATGCTCAAAAAAATTGTGTAATAGCCAATGCTGCTTTTGCTATGCAGACGGTTGATAGTACAATATCTATTGCAGCGGGTATCGATAGGGCAAAAGAGTCGATAGAGTCAGGCAAGGCGAAAAGGGTCTTTCGGGAGTTTGTGAAATTAATGGAGAATTGAAGCAAAGCGGGATGAATGAATGATTTGGCTTACGTCTGTTAATGATTAAATGA
The DNA here is from genome assembly GCA_031552335.1 of Bacteroidales bacterium. Lineage (GTDB taxonomy): Bacteria > Bacteroidota > Bacteroidia > Bacteroidales > Azobacteroidaceae > JAISFI01. Next base: position 24,372 of record JAVBMQ010000136.1, read on the forward strand.
ACAAATATCAATTATTATGACTAATATTTTAGAACAAATAATCAGTTTAAAAAGAGTAGAGGTTTCTCGTCACAAAGAAGCAGTTAGCATCTCTCAATTAGAAGAATTCTTGAAAGAATGCCGGGATGCGGTATCATTAAAAAAAGCATTGTCTCAATCTTCTACCGGAATTATAGCAGAATTTAAGCGGAAATCTCCTTCTAAGGACTGGATGTATGAACATGCGCGGGTAGAAGAGGTTGTTCCTGCTTATGCAAATTCAGGAGCTACAGCTCTTTCAATCCTGACGGATGAACCTTTTTTTGGAGGTTCTTTGAAAGATCTGAAAATGGCACGAAGCATGACTGCATTACCGTTGTTGAGGAAAGATTTTATCATAGATGTTTATCAACTTTACCAGGCTAAAGTAACAGGGGCGGATGTTGTCCTGTTGATTGCTGCTGTACTTACAAAGGATCAGTCTAAATCTTTGTCTTATGCTGCAAAAGAAATTGGATTGGAAGTTTTACTTGAAATACATTCCGAAGAAGAATTAGACTATATTAATGATTATGTGGATGTAGTAGGCATCAATAACCGTAATCTGTCTACATTCAAAACGGATTTGCAAACTTCTTTTGATCTGGTAGAGAAAATTCCGGCTGAGTTTGTTAGGATATCGGAAAGTGGGATTTCGGATCCTTTGAAAATGAAGGAGTTGCGTTCTGCCGGTTTTCAGGGTTTTCTTGTGGGAGAGAATTTTATGAAGACGGGCAAGCCTGGAGATGCATTAAAGGAATTCTTGAATTTTTAACACGGAGTTTCACGGAGTTATTTCACGGAGTAGCACGGAGTTCTTTAATTCTCCCGTAGGGAGTAGATATGGATAACCCCTTGCAAGCGAAGCGCAGCTCGGGGGATCTTAAAACAAATACGATGAAAATAAAAGTATGTGGAATGAAATTTTCTGATAATCTTCAGGAGTTATTAACCCTCCCTGTTGATTATGTCGGATTTATATTTTACGAAAAATCTCCGAGATATGCCGGACATTCAGATTTTTCAAATGTCGATTTTCCTGATGCGGTACAACGGGTCGGTGTGTTTGTTGATGCACCTCTGGAAATGATCTCGTCAATGATCAGAAAATACATTTTACATGCAGTGCAGTTACATGGAAATGAATCACCGGATATTTGTGGCTATATTAAATCAGAACATGGTGTTGAATTGCTCAAATCATTTAATATCAAAGAAAAAGAAGATGTCATAAAATGTAAACCTTATGCATCCTCATGTGATTATTTCCTTTTCGATACTCAAACATCCATGTATGGAGGTTCCGGAAAACAATTCGATTGGAGCATTTTAAATGATTATGAAGGAAGAACTCCTTTTTTTCTTAGCGGAGGAATTTCACCTGAAGATGTTGGCAAAATCAAGGCATTTTCTCATCCGTCATTTTATGGCATCGATTTGAACAGTCGTTTTGAAATCTCCCCCGGACAAAAGGATCTTAATTTATTAAGTCCGTTTTTATATCAATTAAAAATCAATTTATAAGCCTTATGAACAGAATCAAACAATTATTTCAGCAAAAAAAAGAAAATATCCTGTCAGTTTATTTTACAGCAGGATATCCGCATTTGGATGATACATGCGAAATCATCCGGGAATTACAAAAAAATGGAATAGATATGATAGAAATAGGTATTCCGTTTTCCGATCCGATGGCTGATGGCCCGGTTATCCAGGAGAGTAGTACCATTGCTCTGAGAAATGGTATGAATTTGAAAATTTTATTCAGCCAACTCGAAGATATCCGTAAAAATATAACTCTTCCCCTGATCATGATGGGCTACCTGAACCCTGTGATGCAGTATGGATTTGAGCCTTTTTGTGCAGATTGTAAGAGGGTAGGGGTAGATGGCATGATTATTCCTGATCTCCCATTCAAAGACTATATAGAATCGTATAAGGTTATTGCAGACAAGTATGATCTGAAAGTGATCATGTTAATTACCCCGGATACCTCCGACGAAAGAATCCGTTTGATAGACCGGCATACCGATGGATTTATCTATATGGTTTCATCGGCTTCCACTACCGGGTCTCAACATCATTTTGATCATCAAAAACAGGAGTATTTCAGGAGAATCAATGCCTTACAGTTGCAAAATCCCTGCATGATTGGTTTTGGTATTTCAAACAAAGAAACCTTGCATGCTGCCTGGGACAATGCTTCAGGAGCTATTATTGGTAGTAAATTTGTTCAGTCTCTGGGAAAAGAAAGCAACATTCAGGATGCTGTGATTGATTTGTTACATGTATTAGGAAGAGAATGATCCTGAAGTTGTCTTGATTTTTGAATAGTTTTATTCTACCGTGTTTTTGAATTCATTCAAATCCGCGTACAAAAAAGTCAAGACTAGTTTTTGTACAAGTAATAAATAAAAAGCGAAAAATGAAATAAAACATACTATTTCACCTTTCGCTTTTTATATAAAAACACAGTCAACCTATAAGCCGGGTTCTGTACCGCCGAAGCGGCGCCTGTCATTTATCTCGACTCCGACTCTCATCGAAGCTCCAGCAGTCTACCCCCCGGCATCGGACGAGCAGTCCTACATGCGCCGGTATACATGACCTTGCAATCCATAAGCGGTACGGCATCCTGTATTGCTACAGGACCCGGTGGGCTCTTACTCCACCTTCTCACCCTTACCATGCCGAAGCGTTGGCGGTTATTTTCTTCTACCTGACTCTGCCCTCACGAACAGCTACCCGTTAGGTAATATGGCGCTCTGTATTGCCCGGACTTTCCTCCCCCTTCTGGTGGGAAGGGAGCGACAGACCGGATGACTGTTTGAGAATTACGAATTAGGAATTAGGAATTAGAAAATCTATCACAAAATTATTCCAATTTTTAATTCGTAATTCGTAATTCCTAATTCTGTTTATAGTATCCCAGATCCTCAATATCAAACTTATTGATAAAGTCACGGATCTTGTAGGTTTCTGCTTCTCCGTAGTTGATATATACTTCGGCTGAACGACGGAATTCTGCATCTCTTTGAGTATCGAGCAGCAATAAATATCCGAGGATGATATGTCCTGCGCATTCTACCAGACGGCGTGCGTGGAAATCCAGGTATTCATTGTCTTTAACATCGATAACTTTGGATACGACAGCTTCGTAGATTTCCGACATGGCGATGAGTTGTTTTTTCATCGGTTCCAGTTCGGGAGCTACATGTTCTGCTTCGTACGTTTTCATTTGAGAAAGATAAGTACCTGTGGTGACGTGGCGAATAGCGGCGACTACCTGTAACTGAGTAGTGCCTTCGTAGATATTGGTGATACGTGCATCACGGTATAATCTTTCACAGGCATAATCTTTCATGAAACCTGAACCTCCGTGGATCTGGATTGCATCGTAGGTATTCTGGTTACAATATTCGGTAGTCATTGCTTTCCCAAGAGGAGTATAAGCATCAGCCAG
>JAVBMQ010000165.1:0-9907 GCA_031552335.1 Bacteroidales bacterium
GCTTTACTGCTAATGCGATTTTTTAGCAAGTTCGGTATTTCCCCGAACAAACCTAAAAATCAAAAAATTTTCAAAGAACTACTGTTATTTGGCACACTAGCCGCATAAGATATCATGAATTATAAACGAACTATTGTTATTATGTCTTTTGCAAAAATAAGAGTAAAATTATAAAAATGCAAATGTTTTTAAAAATATTTTTATGTTTAATTTTTATAGCAATCTTTATAGGCTAAACTCTTACGGATTCATTGCCTCTCTCAATCTCTCCAACGCTACCCGCACAACTTCCTTCGGGCACCCAATATTCATCCGCATAAATCCTTTTCCTTCCACACCAAAACTCACCCCGTCATTTAATGCTAATCCGGCTTTATCGACAAAAAATGATACCAAATCTTTTTGCATCAATCCCAATTCTTTGCAATCCAGCCAGATCAAAAATGAAGCCTGCGGAATAATAACTTTAATCTGCGGTATATGTCTCTGCAAATAATTCCGGACAAAAAGCATATTTCCTTCTATATATGCCAACATTTGTCGTAACCAGTCTTCTCCCTGGGAATAAGCCGCAACACAAGTATTCCCTGCAAAAATATGCATCTGGTTTAGTTCATTGTTCTGCAGATATTGATAAAAACCTTTCCTGATTTCAGGATTAGGTATGATACAATAAGAACTGGCAAGTCCTGCAATGTTGAATGTCTTACTGGGAGCCATCAGGGTAATACTGTTTTCCCGTGCTGTTTCCGAAATAGATGCAAAAGGAACATGCTTATTTCCAAAAACTGCCATATCAGCATGTATCTCATCAGAAATAACAAGGATATTGTTATCGGAACAAATTTTTGCCAGTTCTGATAAGGTTTCTTCCGTCCATGTGATTCCAATGGGATTGTGAGGATTACATAGAATCAGCATTTTACAATCAGCATCTATAACAGATTTCAAATGTTCCAGATCCATCTGATAGACGCCATTAACTTCTTTCAGCGGATTATTTACAATCTGACGACCTAAATGCTCAGGAACAGTCCTGAAGGGATAATAAACCGGTGGTTGAATAATGATCTTATCTCCCGGACGGGTAAAATAGCTCACACAGAAAGCAATCCCTTTCACTACTCCGGGAACAAATTCAATCCATTGTTTTTGTATTTCCCAGTGATGCCTTTTTTGTACCCACCGGATAATTTCATCATGATAGGCCGGAGGGGTCATAGCATACCCTAATATCCCCTGTTCGCATTGTTTGCGAATAACATCTAAAATAAAATCCGGAGTACGGAAATCCATGTCAGCCACCCACATGGGAAGCAGATCCGCTTTACCAAACCTCTCTGATAAAATATCCGTTTTTACTGCGCCACTTCCTCTGCGATCAATTATTTCGTCAAAATTATATTGTTTCATACATGCAAAAGTAGCGAAATTCCCGTACATTTGCCCAAATTTTTCAAGAATGATTACAATTTATCATGCCATACCGAGAATGCCGGAATTCCGTTTCAGAATGCCGGTGGAATGGGCATTATCTTCCGGACAACATTGGGCGGTAATCGGTCCGAATGGTGCAGGAAAAACTATTATTACCGATATGCTTACAGGGAAAATTCCTTTAAAGGAAGGAGAAGTTCTCCGTTCTCAGGAGTGTGATTATCCTGGTGCCATCAAATCCGTAACTTTTCGGGATATTTATGATGTGGCAGATTACAAGAATATGTATTATCAGCAAAGATGGAATACATCTGAGGCAGACCAGTCGCCACTTATAAAAGATCTGATGGGTTCCTGGGATCAACAGGATTATTTACAGGAGTTACTCCGGTTCTTTCATGCTGAAGACTTATTGGATAAGCGACTGATCCTTTTGTCCAGCGGAGAATTACGTAAATTTCTGATCATCAAAATGCTGCTTTCTAAACCGGCAGTTCTCATTTTAGATAATCCTTACATCGGATTAGATGCACCTTCCCGCCTGCATTTAAATGACTTACTCCAACGGATGGCTTCAATGGATCACCTTCAAATCATTCTGGTTCTTTCTAATCCGGATGATATACCTGAGATTATTACAAACATCCTTCCCGTTTATGATAAACAATTATTGCCTCCTGTAACCCGGGAAAATTTCATCGAAAATCAAAATTTACAACATAAACTCTTTCCACAAAACACAGAAATCCCGGATTTGCCATTACAAGAAAAGCCCTCATCCGATTATCAATTTGCATTACAAATGAATGCAGTGAATATCAAATACGGAGACCGGGCGATACTTCAAAATTTATCATGGGAAGTCCGTCGGGGAGAAAAATGGGCACTGCTTGGACCCAATGGCGCCGGGAAATCCACACTACTAAGCCTCGTTTGTGCAGACAATCCACAATCATATGCCAATCATTTTTATCTTTTTGATAAAAAAAGAGGCAGTGGAGAAAGTATCTGGGAAATAAAAAAACGCATAGGTTACATTTCTCCCGAAGTCCATTTATATTACCTGCAAGATGTTCCCTCTATAGACGTAGTCGGTTCCGGCTTTTTCGACTCTATCGGATTGTATCGTAAATGTACACAGGAACAATATGCCTGTGCATTAGAATGGATGAAAATCTTCGGAATCGAAAATCTGCAACACCAATCTTTCTTAAAAATATCCTATGGAGAACAACGTCTTATTCTTTTAGCCCGAGCCTTTGTGAAAAATCCCGAATTACTCATACTCGACGAACCGCTGCATGGGCTTGATAAATCCAATAAAATCAAAGCCGGAAAAATCATTGAACGATTTTGCTGGCAAAACGGTAAAACATTGATATATGTAACTCATTATCCTCATGAAATTCCTCCTTGTGTAACTCATCGGTTTGTTTTGACAAAGTCATAGTTCTGATTTTCGTCGCCTTACTTTTTGTCTTGAAACAAAAAGTAACAAAAAATTCAAGGCTGCCGGAAAAAAGCTGAAAAATACTTCGTTCCGGCTAAACGAAAAAAACTCGCTACGCCTGCGGTTCCACTCAAACAGTTTTAATTACATTGAAAGTGCTACGTTCGGCATTGTGTATGCAAGTATACCCACTGCTCTCACTCAATTGCACTTTTCGTTTTTAACGACTTCACTGCGTATTTTTCTTTACGCTTTTTTCCTAAGGCCGGTCGCTGACGCACGCAACGGATTTTTGATTGTTTTGTTTAATAATGTCAATCAAACAAATATTTCAAGAAACACAGTCAATCAAATCACAGAAAACCCTAAATCTAGCCCGGGCTTTACGCCCGGATATCTCCTTAAATAAGGGGGTAGGGGGTTCTTTCCTTATTGTCAAAATTCTGTCCGAAGCGAAAGAGCCGCAGGCGATTGAGCAAGTTCATTTTGACAACAGCGCCTTTTTTTGGTTACTTTTTTTGGCGCAGCAAAAAAAGTAACATAAATATTGCGGAGCAAAAAAAGTAACATAAGAAATTATAACATTGCAAAAAAGCAATAGAATGATAATTGTTAAGCAAAACCAATATTTCTCTTCCAAATTTAAAATAAAACCCCAAATATATTTGCATAATTAAAATAAAACCCCTAATTTTGTCCCCGAAATCGAAAGATATAAAATGAAAAATCTTTGTACATCTATTATTCTACTAGTCGTCGTTGTCCTTTTAGTCAAAAGAGGGTAATGAGGAAGGTGTATGAAAGATAGTGTCATTTTACAGGATATTTTTAAGCCTTTCTCTCTTAGGGAAGGGCTTTTTTGTTAAATAACGCTTATCTTTGTAAGCTCAAAAAAACAAGACAATGAAGATTCAGTTACGAAGTCACACCAGTACGCAAGGCCGGAAAATGGCAGGCGCACGCTCTTTATGGAGAGCCAATGGGATGAAAGACGAACAAATGGGCAAACCTCTGATTGCTATAGTCAATTCTTTTACGCAATTTGTCCCCGGACATGTCCATTTGCATGAAATCGGACAATTCGTCAAATCGGAAATCGAAAAGCAAGGTTGTTTTGCTGCTGAATTTAATACCATAGCTATAGATGATGGTATTGCGATGGGGCATGATGGTATGCTTTATTCTTTGCCATCCAGAGACTTGATTGCCGATAGTGTCGAATATATGGTCAATGCACATAAAGCCGATGCCATGGTGTGTATCAGTAATTGTGATAAAATTACTCCGGGACTGTTGATGGCGGCTATGAGACTGAATATCCCGGCGGTATTTGTTTCCGGCGGACCGATGGAAGCGGGGGAACTCAGGGGAAAACACCTCGATTTGATTGATGCCATGATACAATCAGCTGATGAAAGTATCAGTGATCAGGAAGTGCGGGAGGTGGAATACTCCGCATGTCCTACCTGTGGATCCTGTTCTGGAATGTTTACTGCTAATTCCATGAACTGCCTGAACGAAGCGATTGGTATGGCCTTGCCAGGCAATGGTACCATTGTAGCCACACATATCAACCGCAAACAGTTGTTTCAGGATGCAGCCAAACAAATCGTAACAAACGCATATAAATACTATCAGGATGGAGATGAAAGCGTATTGCCGCGGAGCATTGCTTCCCGTGCCGCTTTCATGAATGCCATGACATTGGATATTGCCATGGGTGGTTCTACCAACACTGTGTTACACCTATTGGCAATTGCACAGGAAGCTGGAGTGAATTTTACCATGGATGATATCGATGTTCTTTCCAGAAAAACGCCATGTCTGTGTAAAGTAGCTCCGAATACGCAAAAATATCATATCCAGGATGTAAACCGCGCCGGAGGAATCATTGCCATTATGGGTGAATTATCCAAAGCCGGATTGATCGATACTTCTGTTTCCCGGGTTGATGGATTGACCCTATCACAGGCCATCAATCAGTTTGATATAACAAGTCCTCAGGTAATACCTGTAGCTATTGACAAATATAAATCGGCCCCGGCCCATAAATTTAACTTACAAATGGCTTCACAGTCAGCTATGTATGAAACTTTGGATACTGATAGGATTGCCGGATGTATCCGTAATGTAGAACATGCATATAGCAAAGACGGAGGCTTGGCGGTATTGAAAGGAAATATCGCACAGGATGGTTGTGTCGTGAAAACAGCCGGAGTAGATGAAAATATCCTGCGTTTCAAGGGAACAGCTAAAGTGTTTGATTCTCAGGATGCCGCTTCGGAAGCAATCCTGGCAGGCAAAATTGTCGCCGGAGATGTGGTGGTAATTGTTTACGAAGGACCAAAAGGAGGCCCCGGTATGCAGGAAATGCTTTATCCGACTTCATATATCAAATCCCGTCATTTAGGAAAAGAATGCGCTCTGATCACTGATGGTCGTTTTTCAGGAGGTACTTCCGGCTTGTCTATCGGACATGTTTCTCCGGAAGCAGCAGCAGGAGGTAATATTGCGCTTCTGAAAGATGGAGATAGCATCGAAATCAATATTCCGGAAAGATCAATCAATGTTCTTGTTTCTGATGAGGAATTGGAAAAACGTAGGGACGAAGAGTTGAAACGGGGTGCCCAAGCGTTTACTCCTCCTTTCAGACAACGGGTTATTTCTAAAGCATTGAAAGCATATGCTTCCATGGTGAGTTCTGCCGATAAGGGAGCTGTAAGAGTCATCTAATTTTTTTGACAGATTTTTAATTCCATATGAGTACACAGAAAATAAAGGGAAGTGAAGCATTGCTTCGTTCCCTGATCAACGAAGGAGTTGATACAATATTCGGATACCCAGGCGGCGCTATTATGCCGGTATTTGATTCGTTATATGATCTGAAAAATGAGCTGAACCACGTGCTGGTGCGTCACGAACAGGGTGCTACACATGCAGCTCAGGGTTATGCCCGTGTTTCCGGAAAGGTGGGTGTGGCGCTGGTTACTTCAGGTCCGGCTGCTACCAATGCTATTACCGGTATTGCAGATGCGATGATCGACAGTACACCGATGGTGGTGATAACCGGACAGGTTGTGTCTTCTTTGTTGGGTTCTGATGCATTTCAGGAAACAGATGTTGTGGGCATCTCACAACCTATTACAAAATGGGCATATCAAATTCGTTCGGCAGAAGATATCGCATGGGCAGTGGCACGTGCTTTTTATATTGCTTCTACCGGCAGACCGGGACCTGTTGTTCTTGACCTGGCTAAAGATGCTCAAATCAATATGGTGGATTATGCTCCAAAGAAAATTACACATATCCGTAGTTATATTCCTGTTCCCGAGATAGAACCGGAGTGTATTGCGGAAGCTGCAAAAATTATCAACGAGTCCAGGAAACCGTTGGCTTTAGTCGGACAAGGTGTTATTCTTGGAAATGCAGAAAAGGAATTACTGGATTTCCTGAAAAAAGCAGATATCCCTGCTGCTTCAACGATTCTGGGCCTTTCGGCTCTTCCTTCCGATGAACCTTTGAATGTGGGTTTGTTGGGGATGCATGGTAATATCGGTCCGAATTTAAAGACCAATGAATGTGATGTCCTGATCGCTATCGGTATGCGCTTTGATGACCGGGTTACAGGCGATTTGAAAACTTATGCCAAACAGGCTAAGGTAATCCATTTTGACATTGATCCGTCTGAAATTGAAAAGAATGTAAAAGTTGCCGTTGCTGTATTGGGTAATGCAAAAGATACATTGGTGGAAGTGACAAAATTATTAAACGAAAACCATCATACGGAATGGAGGGAAGAATTCAAATCTCCTTACCAAACAGAATATGAAAGAGTAATTAAGAAAGAACTTTTTCCGGAAGAAGGCCCGATCAAAATGGGAGAGGTGGTTAATAAAGTAACAGAAGCTACCGGAAACGATGCTATTCTGGTAACGGATGTAGGACAAAACCAGATGATGGGTGTCCGCTATTTTAAGTTCAACCGGAGCAGAAGTGTAGTTACTTCAGGAGGTTTGGGAACCATGGGCTTTGGATTACCTGCTGCGATTGGCGCTAAATTCGGAGCTCCTGATCGTACTGTTTGTCTGTTTGTCGGAGACGGAGGCCTCCAGATGACTGTTCAGGAACTGGGAACTATCATGCAGTCGGATGTGGATGTGAAGATTATCCTTCTGAATAATGAATTTCTGGGAATGGTGCGCCAATGGCAGGAATTATTCCACAATAAAAGATATTCGGAAACAAATATGAAGAATCCTGATTTTATCAGATTGGCTTCGGCATATAATATTCCCGGGAAAACAATTTTCCAACGGGAAGATCTGGATGCTGCGATTGCTGAAATGCTTCAAACCAAAGGCGCCTATCTTCTTGAGGTAAGAGTAGAGGCTAAAGGGATGGTATACCCGATGGTACCTGCCGGAACTTGCGTAACTAACATAATGCTGGGAGATGAATAATATGGAAAATACAGAAAACAAAACATTATATACCGTTACCATTTTCTCGGAAAATACGGTAGGTTTGCTGAATCAGATTACAATCATCTTTACCCGTCGCCGGTTGAATATCGAAACATTGTCTGTTTCTCCCTCGGCCATTGAAGGGATACATAAGTTTACCATTACTGCTTTTTCAGATAAAGATATCATCGAAAAAGTTGTAAAACAAATCGATAAACGGGTGGATATCGTCAAAGCTTATTATAATACAAATGAAGATCTGATTTACCAGGAAATCGCCTTGTATAAGGTGGCGACGAAAAAAATACTGGAACTGGGTTCTATTGAAGATATCATTCGCCGTTACAATGCCCGGATTCTGGATATAACTGATACCTGGACTGTACTCGAAAAGACAGGTCACTATGAGGAGACTCAGTCTCTTTTCAAAGAATTAAGTGAAAAAGTAGGAGTGTTACAATTTATCCGTTCGGGAAGAGTGGCGATCACCAAGTCTAAAGTGGAAAGACTCAGCGATATGCTGGCTGCCATGGAAGAAAAAATAAATCATTGAAAATATGTTACCATTGGTTGGTTCATTCAAGTTTCACATAGATTCTTATGTGTGTGATTTTAAGGGAAAAGCAACACTTCCTGTAATGGGTAATTTTATATTACAGGCTGCAACCTTACATGCCCAGGAACGGGGTTTCGGATATGAAGCAATTGTAAAAGATCATGTGGCCTGGGTTTTATCCCGTATGTCGATCGAGATGTCTGAATATCCCGGATATGGTGAAGATCTGATTGTGGAGACATGGATTGAGGATGTAACCCGTTTCTTTACCCAACGTTGCCTGAGGTTTATCAATCAGGATGGAAAAACAATCGGATATGCCCGTACCATCTGGGCGGCAATTGATATGAAAAGCCGTCGCCCGATAGATATTCCTGCCTGGCGTCCGGATATAGCCGATTATGTGGAGACATCTGTGGCTTGCCCTGTAGAAAAACCGGGTAAAATACACGCAGTGGAAGCTGAGCCTGTGATGGGCTATTCAGTCAGATATAGCGATATGGATATCAATCGTCACATGAATAGTATCAAGTATATCGAACATACAATCAATGTGTTTGATCTGGATATGTTCAAACAAAAAAATATCGGTAAATTTGAAATCGTTTACCTGGCAGAGGGCGCTTTCGGAGATAAACTGAAATTGTATAAAGAAGAAACCAATCCCGATGAATTTTTGATAGATACTAAAAAAGAGGGAGAATCTATCTGTAGAAGTCGCATCAAATGGACAAAACCTTTTTCCTGACGTCAGGAAAAAGGTTTTCGAGTGAAAAATCATTTAACATGCTGTTTATTAACTAAATATAACTATGAAATCGACTGAAATTCTTGATTTGTTGAAAAAATTTGAAGGCGTAGCCTACGAATTTGATGGTATTGAGTGCTGGAGTGCACGTGAATTACAAAAATTATTGGGTTATACAAAGTGGGAAAACTTTGAGAAAGTGCTTGATAAAGCGAAAGTTGCATGTACTCATGCTGGTGAGATGGTCTCAAACCATTTTCCTGACGTCAGGAAAATGGTTTCTCTTGGATATAATGTTGAAAGAGAGGTGAATGATATTGCTTTGACTCGCTATGCTTGTTACTTGATAGCTCAAAATGGTGATAGTAGAAAACCTGAAATTGCTTTTGCTCAAACTTATTTTGCCGTGCAAACAAGACGTGCAGAGGTGATTGAACAGCGTTTTCTTGATATGGAGAGAATTAAAGCACGCGAAAAACTTAGTAAAACAGAAAAGCAATTGTCTGCTGTTTTGTATGAGCGAGGGATTGATGATAAAGGTTTTGCGATGATTCGTTCCAGAGGTGATAAAGCTTTATTTATGTTGACAACCAGACAAATAAAGGAGAAAATGAAATTACCGGAAAATCGTCCTATTGCAGATTTTTTGCCGACAGTTAGTATCAAGGCGAAGGATCTGGCTGCAGAAATGACAAGTGTAAATGTACAGAATAAGGATCTGAAAGGTTATCAACTTGTTGAAAATGAACATGTAGATAACAATACTGCAGTGAGAAAGATGTTGTTGAAAAGAGGCATTAAACCGGAAGAATTACCTGCAGTAGAGGATGTAAAAAAGGTTCAACGAAAGTTAGAACGGGAGAATGAGAAAGCATTAAAAGATAAACGAAAATAATAAAAAGTATTAACTAATTAATTTGGAAACAAAATGGCAATAATGAATTTCGGCGGTGTGGAAGAGAATGTAGTAACCCGCGATGAATTTCCTTTGGAAAAAGCAAGAGAAGTATTGAAAAATGAAACCATTGCAATCATTGGTTATGGCGTACAAGGTCCGGGCCAGTCTTTGAATTTACGTGATAATGGCTTTAATGTGATTATCGGCCAACGTAAAGGTGGAAAAACCTGGGAAAAAGCAATCGCTGACGGTTGGGTGCCGGGAGAAACTTTATTTGATATTGAAGAGGCTTGTTCTAAAGCAACTATCATTCAGTATCTGCTCTCTGATGCTGCTCAGATAGAAGTTTGGCCTC